>CAZZYO010000007.1:0-63780 GCA_964658255.1 Candidatus Babeliales bacterium | reverse complement strand
AGAAGGGAGCTGCCCCGCCACGTGTCAAGACTATGCATCTGGCCGGCAAGGTCGGGAAGACGAAAAGCCGGTGCGGGCAGTGGTTCGAGCAGCCAGGTCTCGACCGACTCGGGCAGCGTCTCGCCGGGAATCTGGGGCCGGGTGTGCGAGTAGCTGGCCGCGGAGGTCGAGAAAGGAGTGGCATGAAACGCGGGCGTCCCTTCTTCAAGTGCAATCCGGTGGTTGCGCGGCAGGTCGGCAAACTCCTGAGTTACGCCACTCGGCCAGCGGACTGTAGCACGCAGAGGACCCGAGTGCTCCCCCGCGAAGCCCAACCCGAAGAACACTTCTTTCGCGTGCTGCGACAGAAAGCCCGATCCCGCTTGCAGATACCTGGTTTGTCGCAGATCTCCGCACTCGAGCGTAACTGCCGCGCCTATCCCGTCGCGGTTACTCCGGATGCCTTGCAGACTAAAAGCGATCGAATCTCCCAGCTCCATCATTGCATTGCGGAGAATACGCAACTGGGGAGCGTTGCGGTTCTTGACGATGACTTCGAGCCGCCCGTCATGGTCGATATCAGCGAGCGCAAACGAACGGCCGTCTTCGAGTAAGTCGAGGCCTGCGACTCCGGAAACCTCAGAAAAGCTGCCATCACGATTGTTCGCATAGAGCACGTTTCGCTCAGAGCCACTCCACGAGCGGTCTGACCGGATGAGCTCATTCAACGCGTTCCATCCTCGTTCGTAGGCGAGCGTAGGAGTCGCATCCTGGGGAGAGTTGCCGACGACCTGGCGCCAGAAGAAGCTGCCAAGATCACGACGCCCTGGTGCTGCGTCTTCCTTGGTCGGCGCTGAGATATAGCCATTCGTCACGTACAGGTCAAGGTAGCCATCATGGTCGAAATCCCAGAAGTCCGATCCCCAGGCCCAGCGACCCATCGCAACCCCGGCTGCCTGCGTAACGTTGGTGAAGGAACCGTCGCCCTGGTTGCGGTAGAGCGTGTTGCCGCGCGCATGTTGCTGATAGACCTCGCGAATCTTCTCAGAAGTCTCCTGGTGGAAGACCCTTTGCTGCGAGACCCGCTGGCCAGCCGCTGACCACATGTTGGCGGCATAGAGGTTTGCCTTGCCATCATTCGCAATATCAGCCCAACAGGCGCTCATGCCAGCGCCTACGTCCTCTACATGCGCCTGGGTCGCGGCAGACACGAACTTGCCATGCCCCTGGTTGCGGTAGAAGGAGTTACGTCCGAAGTCATTCGCGACATAAAGGTCGGGACCCTTGCCCGCGGAAGCCTCGCCCCAGGCTGCGGCAAAGCTGTAGCGATCGTTATCAGCCTGCATGCCCGCCGTTTCCGTGTGATCGGCGAACGTTCCGTCTCCCTCGTTATGAAAGAGGAAGTTAGGAGGACCGTTACGCGCGTCAAAGTAGGGGACGGGATAGTGATACTGGTCAAGCCCTAAGTAGTAACTGTAGACGCAGAAGTAGATATCAAGCCGGCCATCCTGGTCATAGTCCGCTACGGCAGCATGCGTGAAAGAGCCCTGCGGCGGCTGCGCAAACCTGAAGGTATTCTGCCGGATCGCAAAGGTACCATCACCTCGATTGACAAACATCAGCGGCCCGCTGCTACATACGACTAATAGGTCCTGCAACCCGATATTACGAAAGTCCGCGAAGATGGCGCAGGCCGTGTTATCAAGCACGCCGACGCCAGCCTTCTCGGTCACATCCTCAAAGCTTCCATCGCCGCGGTTGCGGTAGAGCCGGTTCGGTAACCCTGCCGGTTGACTTACATAGAGGTCATCCCAGCCATCATTATCTATATCTCCGGCTGCTACGCCGTTGTTGCCATACACATCGATGCCGCTCGCGCCATCAAGCACCGTTCGCCAGGTGTCTGCTCCGTGCAGTAGCTGGCCCTTGTAGGAGTCGTTGCTGCCGAGTGCCTGTTCGGTAACATCGACGAAGACCGGCCCATGCGCCTGCATCAGCGTCTCTGCAGTAGCCTCGATACGGGTGAGCTTCCACGTCGCTGCACCTGCCCCTGGGTCGCCCTGATTCCAGACCGTGTGCCATGTGCCCACGCGCTGCTCACGGTAGGCGCCAACGGCTGACGTGATGTCATAGTGAAGCTCAGCCCGGACCATCGCATGTTCGGCACCCATGGCATCGATTGCGGTGATCTGGAAATCCGCGTGCTCGACCCGAGCACCTGAGCCAAGCCAGGCGCGCACACTCTGGAGAAATGGATCGGGCCCCAGCGGCATCGCGGAGGAGAAGGTGCGCCGCACCCCATGAATGGCGCTCCCGGCGCGCAAGGGGACCTCGCTTGCGGGCTGGAGCGAGGACGCCTGCAGCGAGGAGTCGAGTGATTGAGCCAGCGCTTGAAGCTGGCCTGACTCGAGGGCCGCCTGCCACTGCTCGAGCACGGCGCCGATCTCCATCGCGTAGCGCTCAGACAGGTAAGCGTCGCTCCCAGGCTCGACCAGCCGCAGCACATCCTGCAGCGGCGATTGCGAGGGATAGTGCGGGACGAAGGGTTCCTCGTGGAAGGGCTGCGTGGATGAAGTTTGGCTGAATGGCGCCGATAGCGGCGATGCTCCGTCGAGAAGCGAAGGATTGAGCAGAAGCGGAGCCGCGCCCAGGCCCTTGAGCAGCGATCGGCGGGTAATCCCTTCAGAGTCGTGGTCTTTGCGTCGCATCCGCTTCCAGGGGGAGTGTGTGCCGGCAGTTGCGAAGGCAGGCTTGCACGTATCGTGTGCTACCTGAGGATATGAGGGCGGAGACAAAAGCTGCAAGCCGGTGCCGTTGCGGGAGTTACCAACGGGGACTCTCTCCACCTTTCGGTTGACAGTGATGTAGGCGCTGCTTTACGGTTCGTGCCGATAGTGCAAATAAGTCTTTGAACGCGGGCGCTTTACGCGACCCGGGCAGATAACCAGTAAGTGCAGAAAAGCGGGGAATTTGAGGATGGCTTTTGAGTGCAATATCCTGAGCAGGCTACGACATGTTTCCATCTGGATGGTCTTGGCCTCGTGCTTTCTTTTCAGCCACACGCCGTTTGCTTTCGGCCAGGTGGATGAGGGATCCGTAACGGGAACAGTGCAGGACCCGAGCGGCGCCGTGGTGCCAAATGCCAACGTGACGCTGATCAACACAGACCAGGGCATCCGCCTTGAGACACACACAACCAACGCCGGCGACTACGTCTTTTCGCCTGTAAGGATCGGCCACTACACCGTCACGGTGACGGCCCCGGGGTTCGCGACCACCACACAGGAGAACCTGACGGTTGCTGTCGGCCAGGAGCTGCAGGCCAATATCGCGCTCAGGACGGGCGCCGCAACAGAAACAGTCACGGTTACAGAGGCCCCACCGCAGTTGCAGACCGAAGAAGGGTCGGTCGGGCAGGTGGTGACCGAGCGTACTGTCAACAGCCTTCCGCTGAACGGACGCAACTTCACCTTTCTTGCTCAGCTTGGAGCGGGCGTAAACAGCTCGCAAGCTGACACGCGCGGCAACGCGGCCTCCGGTGCTTTCACAGCCAACGGACTCCGCCCGGCGCAGAACAATTACCTGCTTGACGGAATCGATAACAACTCAAACGCGGTTGATTTCTTGAACGGAACCAACTTCGTCATCCTGCCGCCTGTGGACGCCATCCAGGAGTTCAAAGTGCAGACCGCGGACTACAGCGCGGAACTGGGTCGTGCCGCCGGTGCGGTGCTGAACGCGACTATCAAGACTGGTACAAACAGTTTTCACGGAGCGGTTTGGGAGTTCTTCCGCAACGACAAACTGGACGCAGCTGATTACTTTGAGACCCAGGGCAAGGGCGAACTGCGCTTCAACCAGTTCGGAGGGTCGGCCGGTGGACCAATTCTCAAGAACAAGGCCTTCTTCTTCGGCGACTACGAGGGTTTCCGGCGCGTGCAGGGCAACACGGCGTCCGGTGTTTCGGTGCCCACCGTGGCTGAGCGCGCCAGCGGGTACACCGATTTGTCGGATCTCATCACGCAGCAGGCTGGACCGAACCGGACCGATGCTCTCGGCAGGAAAATTCCATTTGGTGCAGTTCTTGATCCTGCAACTACCCGGCCGGTGACTGCCAACACTGTCGATCCGACATCAGGCCTTCGGGCTGTGTCGACCGGCTTTGTTCGCGACCCGTTCGGCACCTGCGGCGCGGCAACCACCAACTTCACTCTGGCTGGCTGTAATCTGAATCAACTTCCGGCAGCCCGTCTGGACGCGAACGCGGTCAAGCTGCTGAATCTGTATCCGGCTCCGAACTACGGCAGCCCAACGGCAATCACAGGTAACTTCACGGCCAGTCCTGCCCTGTTCGAGCATCGTAACGCCTTCGACGTGCGCGTCGACGTTAACCCAACTCAGAAGGACCAGATTTTCTTCCGATTCAGCTATGTGGATGATCCTCAGTTCATCCCCGGACCCTTTGGTGGTGTGGCTGATGGCGGTGCCTTCCAGCAAGGATTGCAGACCGCCAGGTCAGACCAAGCGGTCGTCGGCTACACCCACGTTTTTACCCCGAGCACTATCAACGTTGTCCACGCTGGCTTCAACCACCTGCACACCACCCGCTCCGGTCCTGAGGGCAACGTTTCCGGCATCCCGGCACAGTACGGCATCCAGGGCATTCCCCAGGGCAACGAGAATGGCGGCCTACCTGCAATTGTCATCAGCGGTTTATCTGAACTAGGCAGCAATGACTTCCTGCCGTCGGATGAAGTCTCGCAGACCCTGCAAATCACAGACGATTTCACTAAGATTTACGGTAAGAACAGCTTTAAAGTAGGCGTTGAGTACCAGGATATTCACTTCAACACCCTGCAACCGGCTTACTCCCGCGGCGAGTTTGACTACAACTGCAATCATAGCGGTATTGGCAACTATGTCGGCTTACCGGGCAACTGCGGCGACAACGTACAAAAGGCGCAATTTCTTCTCACGCCGACAGCCACTACTGTCCCCAACGGCATTAGCGGCGTCGGAGGGGCAAACGAAATTCATGCCTCCAACATCAATAAGACCTATGACACCCGCGGTTACCTTGCAGGCTACTTCCAGGACGATGTAAAGGTCAATCCCAAGCTAACACTCAACCTGGGGATGCGCTTTGACTACTTCACCCCAATTTCGGAGTCCAATGGCGGTCAGGCCAACTTTGTGCAGACCGGACCTCCGAACGGTGCGCCGACCTACCTGATTCCTGCCAGTGGCAAGGATGTACGCGCGCTATCGAGCAGCTTCCTCTCCCTGGCAGCCAAGGACGGTATTAACATCGACTTTACCGACCGCTACGGAAAGGGTTTGGTGCAAACGCAGAAGACCAACTTCGCGCCCCGCGTGGGCTTTGCCTACGAGGTCAGCCCACGACTTGTCGTGCGTGGCGGCGTGGGCCTGTTCTTCAACGCCTTCGAGAATCAGGGATACGGACCAAACATCGGAGAGAACTATCCATTTATCTACAACTTCGATTTCTATGGAACGACTGACTCAGCGCCGCTCGGTACTGGTTCCAACCCCTATGCCGGGTGCGCGACCGCGGGCGTAGGCGGTAGCTCACCGATCGGTACCGGTCTGTCTTGCACCGCCTTTAGCCCGACCGCCGTCAATGCATCGGGTCTCGGCCTGCAAGGACTGCAGTTTAAATCCCAGACGCCCCGCACCTTCAGCAGCAACCTGAGTGTGCAGTACTCGCTCACCCATACCATCAGCGCACAGGTGGCCTACGTGCTGACTGACGCAAGCAACCTCCAAATCGGTATTGGCAACAACGAGCCACTCCAGCTTGTTCCCGCCAATACCTCGCTCACTCCAACTGCGACCCAGACGACCAGCTACATTCCCTTTCCTGACTTTGGAGAGAACGGCAGCTATCAGCAGACCATTGGTAGCAGCATCTACAACGGTTTGCAGACCAAGATCGAGCAGCAGCTCTCGAATGGTCTGAACTTCCTGGCTACGTACACCTTCTCGAAGACTCTGACCGATGCCGACGATCTGCTGAATGGCGGCAGTTTGCCCGGTTTTCGTGCTCCATGGGTTGCTGGTCTTGGCCCGCGCTTTGACTGGGGACTAGCGAGCTTCGATATTCGCAACGTCTTCCATTTGAGCGGCGGGTATGAGCTGCCCTTCGGCAAGGGCAAGCGGTTCATGGGAAACAGCAGCGGCCTGGTCAACAATGTGGTTGGCGGTTGGAGCACCAACTTCATCGTGACGCTGCAGAACGGACAGCCACTCGGCTTTAGCTGCCCCACCGCAACTACCTCTGGCACAGGGTGCAACGACATCCTGGTACCAGGGCAGAACCAGAAGCTCGGTATACACAAGGACGCAAACGGCCAGGTGAACTGGATCGGCAATCCAGCTGCCTTCCAGCAGCCCTGCCAACTCGGGGCTGATGGTCCGATTCCCAACTCGCCTGCCGGATGCATTGTTGCCCAGGGCGCTGCGATCCTCGGCGGCGGTCCTTCCACAACCTACGGTCCCGGCTTTCACCGGGCTGATGTCTCGCTCTTCAAAGCTATCCAGTTTAACGAGCGGATCTCGGCGCAGTTCCGGGCTGAGTTCTTCAACGTCCTCAATCATCCGAACTTCAACTCGCCCAACTTCGGTGGCAATGGCGTAACTGCCATCAGCAATTCGGGTAACTTCAACAGCTCCACTTTCGGTGAAATTGGCTCGACGCGCGATGCTCCCTTTGATCCGCGCCAGATCCAATTCGCACTCAAGCTGTATTACTAACTGCAGTTGACGCAGTAGAATGAGAACACCTCGGAGCGACTTCCATCGTCGCTCCGAGGTGTTTGCGTCAGCAAGGTACACACAAACAGGCGGAGCCAGCGCCCTGCAGGGAGAGGATGGAGAGCAGACAGTACAACTCGCTGCTGCCCCTGGCCTCGCTCCTCGTCTGCTCGGCAATGGGGCTAAGTCAGCAGCCGATTACCCAGGCAAGCCCCGAGCAAGGGTTCCAGGCAGCTGTTGCCGCATACGAATCGCATGACTACCGCAAGGCAGCTGGGCTGCTGCACCTCCTTCTCCCGCAGGCGGCCCATAGCTATGAGGTGCACGAACTCCTCGGCCTGACCTACGCCGCACAAGGCGATGAAGCGGACGCGCTCGAGGAACTTCAAACAGCCGTCGACCTAAACCTTGACTCTGCCGCAGCGAGAACGAACCTGGCTACGGCCTTGGTCCACGCCCGCAAGCCCAAGGATGCGGAAGCGCAATACGCAAGGGCTTTGACGCTCGACCCACATGACTACACCGCCAATCACAACCTGGCGGAGATGCGTCTAGCCGCAAACCAGGTGGCTCGGGCTCTCCCACTCCTGGAAGAGGCACACCGCCTTCGCCCGGATGCCATGGACACTACCTATGATCTCGGCCTGGCCTACCTACTCGCGGGCAATCTCGCCGCCGCGCGGGAGCAGGCAGCAGCACTCGCCGAGCGGCAACAAACAAGCGAGGTGCACACCCTGCTAGGTAAGATCAATGAGCAGGATGGCAAGTACCTCGAGGCAGAGCAAGAGTTTGCTGCTGCAGCCCATCAAGACCCCAGCGAGGAAAACCTTTTTGCATGGGCAAGCGAACTGCTCCTGCACCGCACCTACGAGCCCGCGATTACCATCTTTCAACGAGCAACGGAGCGCTACCCAAAGTCGCCGCGTCTCTGGATAGGGCTAGGCATGGCGCTCTACTCGCGCAGCGAGTACGACAAGTCGATTCAGTCGCTGCTCACCGCAGCGGACCTCGACCCTCAAGATGCGCGCTGCTACGTCTTCCTCTCCAAGGCTTACCTCAGCTCACCTCACCAGGCAGATGGCGTGATAGAACGCTTTCGCCGCTATGCAGAGCTCGAGCCGAACAACGCCAAGGCGCTGGAGTACTACGCAGTCAGCCTGTGGAAAGGCAGGCGCATCGAGGATCCTCACGTGGACTACGCTGCTGTGGAGGCGCTGCTGAGGAGATCGGTTGCGCTCGACGGAAGCATAGCCGATGCGCACCTCCAACTCGGCATCCTTCTCAGCGAGCAGCATCGCGCCGCGGAAGCGCTCCCCGAGTACCAGCGCGCTTTGCAGTTGAACCCCGACCTGCCTGATGCTCACTACCGCCTTGGTCAGTACTACGTGCATGCGGGAGACAAGACGAAGGCGCAGGCTGAGTTTGACCAGTACCAGCGGCTGCAGGCGCAACACCAGGCCGAGGTCGACAAGGAGCGCGCCGCGGTGCAGCAGTTTGTCGTTTCAACAAGCCAGGCTATGCAGCCTGGCGCGGAGATCAAGACTCAGTGAGGCTTTTCCGCGAATACGCGCCTGCGGACTACGCCCACCATGCAAACCGCGCTTGCCAAAGGGGTCGTCTATGAGCAGGCCTGCCTCCTGCTGTGCAACCATGACGCCGGTCGAAATATCGAGCAGTTTGAGCCGGAGCCGGCGAGAGTTCCTGCGCGGCGCTGCCAAGCTCGCGCTCGGATCAGCGCTTACGAGCGGCAGTCCCTTCGTCCAGGCGCAGGCCGGCAAGAACAAGCGCAAGGTCATCGTCGTGACCTTTGGCGGCGGCGCGCGTGACCAGGAAACCTTCGCGCCGGAAGGCCAGGAGAACATCCCGCACCTGCTTGGTGAACTCGCTCCACAGTCCAGCTTTTTTACGCGGATGGTCAATGGAGGGATCCTCGGTCACTATGTCGCAACCGCAAGCCTCGCTACCGGTGTCTACGAGACTCTGAACAACTTTGCTTCTGTTCCGCCGGATCATCCGACCGTCTTTGAATACTTTCGCGAGGGGCTCAACCGCCCTGCATCGAACACCTGGGTGGTTGCGCCAAGCAATGGGTTCGCACGCATCGGCGAGAGCGACGCACCTTCCTACGGGCCGGGCACAGGTGCACGCGTAATCCTGCCAAAGCACCTGCTCAATGCCGCGGCGTCGGGAAACACGGCGGATTACACCCACTTACTACACGATAACTATGAGACACCGCTTTACACGCCGCGCGTAGAAGGTGGAGAGGTCGAACTGGAGCAGCTGGATCGCATCCTCAAGCTGTCTGTCACTGACTTCATGGCGCATGCTCGTACTGTCTCGAGTCCCGATGAGCTATCGGTCTACATCGCCAAGCGCCTGATGCAGGAGGAGTCGCCCTCTCTGCTATGGCTAACCTTGCATGACGTCGACATTGCGCACTCTGGAGCGTACTCGCTTTACATCGATGCGATCCAACGCACCGATCGCCTGTGCGCAGAGCTTTGGCGCGCGGTCCAGGCGAACCCTGAGTACGCGGGTAACACCACCATGTTTGTCCTTCCTGACTTTGGGCGTGATGCGGATGACGATGCCGGCGGTAATGGTTTTCAGCATCACCGCACCGGCGACGCTGCCTCGCGCACGACCTGGATGATGGCGCTTGGCGCGGGCGTGCGCGAAGGCGTGGTCTATGACCGGCCTGTGCAATCGATCGACCTTGTGCCGACGCTCGGCGCAATGATGGGCTTCTCGCCGAAATCTGCGCAGGGTCGCCCTCTCGGAGAGTTCCTCTAGCCCATGCGCCCGCTGGATCTAAAACCCGATTCATTTCGTCACTACCCGCCATCGGCGCGGGAACTTGCTGTCTTCCACCTGGAGGCCTTGCGACGTCTGCCACTCGCCTTTCTTCCAAGCCTCCTACGCGAACTCATCGACTATTCCGAGAAGTTCCCGCCCGAGCAGAAGGCGCTGACCGCGGAGCTGGATCATCTCAGTGGACTGACTCCTGCTGAGCACAACGAGTGGTTCAGCGAGTTTTTGCGGCTTCAGCTCTCCCCCTTGCTCGAGCAGTCTGACTGGGTCAATGAGCCATCGCAGTTTGTGGAGCAGTTGTCTGCCTACTTATGGAGCACGCATCAACTCGATCTTTTTCGCGGCGCCGCAACGCAGTACGGAGACCGCTTGCGCAATGCCGTACCGCCAGCACCGCCGGCCACGCCGCGCCTGGGGATCGCGATCATCGGCGAGGGCGTCTCCACCGCCGGCATGCCCCTGTTCCGGCGCCTTCGCGCGCACGGCACTTACTTCAGCAATGTGGACCCTGAACTTGGAGTGCAATCTCTGCTCGCTGCAGCGGGCAGCCGTGCAGAAAAGCATCCCGCGCCTTTTGCGCACTGGTATGTAGACGGTGGCCAGGCAGCAGAACACCATCCGCGACTTACCGTCGTCTCCTATCAACAGCTCAGCTCGTTGCGCGACGCACTGCTGAAAACCATCGACGCGCAAGTCGCCAGGCCCGGTATGGGTCCGGAGCAGCTGCGCACGCACCTGGCGCGCCTCGCGCCAGCCGACCTCGGCATGAACGGAGACCCGGTTCTTGATCGCTTTCAGCTCAAGCTTTTTACCGAGGGATCGGGCACGCAGATCTTTAGCACCACTTTCGCGCAGTGGACCGCGCGTGAAGTCCTGCGCCGAGCCCAGGCCCTCACTCTAGTGGTGCGCTTTGCGCCACGCCAGAGGCAGCGTCCCATCAGCGAGCTTCTTTCAAGCAATCAGGAACCGATGACACTCGACCCTGAAGGCTCGCTTGTAGATGCTGACATGGCTTCCTACTATCACTGGATCAACCAGCAGCGCCTGACTGGCGGCGATAAATCCTCGTTTATCGCATGGTTCGAGGGGCACAGCCAGGCAGTTGTCATCGCGCCGGGGGTGCCACGGGGAGCCGAGTCAAGCTCTCGTTTGAACATGCGCGCATTGCTCGCGCTTACGGCCGGCTAAGCGCATATCCCACCAGCCTTGGCGGTATGCAGCTCCCGCCCAGGCAGAACGCGAAAGTAACTTGCCCCGATTGCTTCTTGCCGCGACCATGGAGCAAGTAAGGTTCGCCTCGCCAAGGACTGCCGCGTGTGTTGATCAACTTCCTGAATCTGGATGCGAGTACGGATCGGCTCGCTTCCTTTCTCACCACGAACAGCCATCTCACTCAGACGAATCGTATCTCCGCGGTTGACGGCAGAGAGCTTTCGCGCGCGACATTGCGTGCAGAAAACCTCCTGGCCAGTCAGATGCCTGGTTACACCGACGGCGCGCTTGGGTGTGCGCTTTCGCACGTGGCACAGTGGAGGGAGGCGGCGAAGCACAACAAGGTCATCACGCTGGCCGAAGATGACGCCATCTTCCATCGCGACTTTGAAGCACACGCTGAGCGTGTCCTCTCCACGCTCCCTGCGCAGTGGGACATCGTTCTCTGGGGCTGGAACTTTGATTCCATCCTTGCCTTCGATCTGTTGCCAGGCGTTTCCTCTAGCGCGTGTGTCTTTGATCAGCAAAGCCTGCGGGCAAGCACACGTGCTTTCCAAAGCCTTCCAGTCAGCCCGGTAGCCTACCGGCTTCATCGGGCTTTTGGTACTGTCTGCCAATCCGTTAGTCCCACAGGTGCGGCAAAGCTTCTTCGCCACTGCCTGCCTATCCGGGAGATGGAGGTCTTTTATCCACTGCTCAACCGCACGTTCCCGAACATGGGCATCGATCACATGATGAACGACGCCTACCCTCGCATGCAGGCCTATGTCTCTTTACCGCCGCTGGTGATTACGACCAATGACCGCGCGTGCTCAACGGTGCAGACTGGTGCTTAGCGTCCGGTTAATTTGAGATAGCTAAATAGTGATCAGGTGGAGTCATCCTGACTTACGACATGACGGTGGTTGTCAAAGGTTCAGCCTCGAGCTGTTAGCCGATAAAACGAGTGTCTTTGCCAGCGCTGCAATCTACACGCACTCGAAAGTAACGAACCGGCACGCTTCAAGCGCACTCGACCGCCGCAACCAATCGGGTGCTTGGTAGCATGAGCATACAAACCAAAAGCAGGGTGCGAGGGAAGATGAAAGCGGTCATACTCGCTGGCGGTCTGGGCACGCGCATAAGTGAAGAGACATCTGTGCGTCCCAAGCCAATGGTTGAGATTGGCGGCCGGCCCATCCTCTGGCACATCCTCAAGATGTATTCGCATCACGGTATCTTCGACTTCATCATCTGCCTTGGCTACAAGGGTTATCTCATCAAGGAGTATTTCGCTAACTACTTCCTGCATACCGCCGATGTTACCTTCCACATGGCTGAGAACCGCATGGAGGTTCACGACAGGACGACCGAGCCGTGGCGCGTGACGCTTGTCGATACAGGAGAGGAGACAGGTACCGGTGGCAGGTTGAGGCGCGTGCGTTCCCACGTCGAAGGCGAGGAAGCGTTCTGCATGACCTATGGGGATGGCGTGTCGGATGTGGACATCTCTGCGTCGATCGCGTTTCACCGCAAGCATGGACGACTTGCCACCCTCACTGCTGTACAGCCTACGGCGCGCTTCGGTTTGATTGACGTCGAGGGTACCGAGGTCTGCTCCTTCCAGGAGAAACCCTTCGACGAAAATGGCTGGATCAATGGGGGATTCTTCGTCTTGTCGCCCAAGGTCCTTGACTGCATCCCGGAGGATCCGTCCACCATGTGGGAGCGTGCGCCGCTCGAGTGCTTGTCAGCGACACGTAACCTGCACGCCTTCCACCATGACGGCTTCTGGCAGCCGATGGACACACTGCGCGACCGGCAGCTGCTTGAGTCGCTTTGGAAATCAGGAGGCGCTCCCTGGAAGACCTGGTAGTTGGCCGCTTCGTCAGAGCACGTGCGATCAAGCCAGCCATTCGTCAACCAGCAACGAGCGAAAGCCGTCAGCCAGACTGATCTTCGGCGTCCATCCGGGTAACTGCTCGCCTTCCCAAGGCGTCATCAGTTCGCCCTCACGGTAGGGCCGCGTTCCAAAGGCGACAGGTATCTTCCGCCCGGCGGCTTCCTCAAGGGTCGCCACCACCTCGCGCACCGTACGCCGCTGCTCGCCGCTTGCGGCAAACACCTGCGCGCCCGCGCCCTCACACGCCAGCTCACCGGCTCGCAGCAAGGCACGGCAGACATCCTCCACGTGAACCAGGTCCATCACCTGCTCGCCCGGCGACAGGGCAAGCGTCTCACCGCTCCGCAGGCTATTCAGCAAACACGGAATGAGCTTGGAACGGGTGTCGCGCGGACCGTAGGTGTCATAGAGCCGCAAGGTGACAGCTGAGAGGCCGCCGTACTCCACATAGTAGGTGAGTACTGCCTCGAAGGCCTGCTTGGTGGCCGCATACAAGTTCACCGGGTGCGCTCCCGAGGAATGCGTGTTCTGCCAGCTGCTGCCTGCGTTCACGAGCACTCGCACCCCAGCCGCTTGCATCGCTTCAAGCACTTGAGTTCCCAGCAGAATGTTCGCGGCGATCAGCGGTTCGACCTGCGCGCTGGTGTGAGCGGAAAGAAAGAGCGAAGCTAAGTGGTAGACGACGGAAGGCCGGAATGTCGCCAAGGCCTCGAGTATCTCGCTGGTCAAACCGGTATAAGAGTAAGTGACAAATCGTGGATCAGGCGTTCGCGGAGCACGCGGTGTCGTCCTGACAAGCGCTGCAACTTCCCAGCCCGCCAGGCGCAGGTGCCGAACCAACTGCCTGCCGACAAATCCGCTTGCACCCGTGACCAGTGCGCGGCGGCCGGCTGGCGAGGCAATCATGGGAGCCGATCCGTGAAAGGGCTGACGAAGTGATCCAGAGCGGGCAGGTTGCGATCGCGCTCTGAGAGCAGCGGCGCCACCAGTGGCCACTCAATGCTCGCAGAGTCCCAGCGAACGCCATCGTCATGCGCAGGCGAGTAGACGCTTGACGTCCTGTAGTAAAGCAGCGCTTCTGCACTCGTCACACAAAAGCCATGCGCAACCCCAGGTGCAAGATAGATCGCGTTGCCCAGGGCTCCTGAGAGTTCAAGCGAAATATGCTGCCGGTAGGTTGGCGAGTGCACACGCAGATCAAGCGCGACATCAAGAACCCTGCCCTCCAGGCACATCACTGTTTTTACGTGATCTTGAGGCGGTCTCTGGAAGTGAAGTCCACGCAGCACACCCGGACCGGACCGCGTCATGAACTCCTCCGCGAAATGCGTGCACAATCCGAAGGAAGCCCAGAGTGGCTGGTGATAGAGCTTTGAGAACGAACCGCGAGCGTCTCTCGTGGTGGCCGGGTGTAGCTCAAAACATCCGGGCAGCGCTGTATGCATGACCTTGATTTCAGGCCACTCGTCTGGTGATTTGACCTTCGTCCCTTGCTCTGCCAGCATGCCTGGTTGCACCTTAAGCCAAGTTCCTCTAGCAGGACAGCATGTGTTGAATCACCGGCAAGAGGAAGCCGACTGCCTGCCGGTGATCGCGCGAAATTTCCTCGGGAAAGCCGTTGATGAGGGCCTGCAGCAATCGCATGCCCTGTCCTTCGGCAAGTGTGACGCGCGTTCCGTCGGTAAGTATGCCGCCGAGAACGCGTGGCGTCGGAACGACGACCTGGCCGGGCACCTGGTCCTTCTCGTCCACTAACTGCCACTTGTTGATCAGTGCGATCAATTCGGCGTCAGGGTTGGTCCCCATGCGGGCGAGCATCTCGTAGAGCGGACCTTTGCGGGGAGCGCGCGTGTGCTTGACCGCGCACGCGTCAAGAATGCCCATCTTCCATGGTGACGCGATCCAGCGCGACCAGAGAAAATCGAGACCAAAGCCGCTGATGTTTTCGTTGAATGTTGGCGCGCAGCGCTCGAGATACGAGCGGCTGAATACCGGCGCCATCACCTCCACAAAGCTTGTATAGCGCAGCAGGAAGGAACGGTTCTCCATCGTGATGCCCCAGTTGGCCATGTGGCTGTCATGTGTCAGGGCTGGCTGCGCATAGTCCAGCCCGAACTGCTCGCAGAGCAAAAAAAGGCGGTTGAGCGTTTCGAGATCGCAGGCCAGGTCATCATCCGGGAAGCAGACGTAATCGTAAGCCAGAAAATCCTGCCTGCGTCGCTGGTAGAGCGAGTGGATCGCGCGCAGCTTGGGGCCGGGAACTTCATCCCCGACCGCGCGCACTACCTCCAGGCCATCCTGGTCGACCCACGGGCACTCTGCACCAAAGGCATGCACCAGCAGATCCCACTCCCGCTCTGCCTGGCCGGCGAGCCAGGTTGGATGAAGGGAGGTGTCCCCTGCGCGAACCACAACCAGGAACCGTCTTTTGCTGGAGTATTGCGCGGGTCGGACCAAGCTGGGCATGGTCGCCAGGCCGGCCTCGGCAAAGGGCACGGTAAGCGCCTCTGCTTTGGCGCGCTCGGCGCTGGTGAGTGTAGCGGCGTGCGGGGCAAGCAGCGCCCAGCCCTCGTCAAGCTTGCCGCGAGCGATCAGGAAGAGCCCAAAGTTCACGCATGCATCGCGGTGCAGGGGATCAAGCCCGAGCGCCTTACGGTAGCCTTCGGCTGCGAGTGCGCTGTCTCCGTAGGCGTAGTGCAGGGTCGCCCAGTCTGACCACAGCTCAGCGGTTGGTTGGGTGGCAAGTGCCTGGTCCAGAAATGAGATCGCCTCGGCGAGCCTGCCTTGCGCCACCAGCGCTTCTACCGAGGCGCCTCGGGTGGCATCTGGCTGCGGAGCTCGCGACCGGACGTCGCTCACTGCCGGATCTCGCTGTGGAAGGATGTTGGCGTGCAATCCATGTTCGCTTCATGGTTTCAGGGTGCAGCAAGATCCTGAAACCATGAAGTGCGACGAGCCAGTACCTCCGTACTCCAATCCCGCCGGGCTCCCCGACTCGCCTTGCCTAGACCGACAAGGTCAGGATGCGGTTGAGCCTCTGGACGAAGCTGGCAGGGTCCTTCAGCGCGACCCCCTCCATCAGCAGCGCCTGGTCAAACAGCAGCCAGGCCGCATCTTCGGCTACCGCATCGTCAGAGCGCGCGAGCAGCTTCTTGACAATCTCGTGATCGGGGTTGATCTCGAGTGTTGGCTTCAGCTCGGGCAGGTTTTCCTGCCCCATCGCGCGGAGCATCTGCTGCATCTTCAACGATGGCTCGTCCTCATCGGAGACGATGCAGGACGGGCTATCCGCAAGCCGCACAGATGCGCGCACATCCTTCACCCGGTCGCCGAGCGTCGCCTTCAGCTTCTCAATCAACGGCTTGAGTGCTTCGGCAGCTTCGGGCTCGGTGTCGTCTTTCAAGTCCTCGCTGGTAGCGGCCTTGTTAACTGACTTGAGCTCGACCTCGCCGTACTGGTCCACTCCAGAGAAGACAATCTCGTCGATCTCATCGTCGAGAATGAGAACCTCAAGATCTTTCTTCTTGTAAATCTCGAGCAGGGGCGAGGTGCGCAGCAGCGACTCTGCGCCGCCCGTGATGTAGTAGATACCCTTCTGGTCTTCCTTCATCCGGGACTTGACGTCTGCCAGGCTGGTAAGTCCATCGACCCTGGTTGATTTAAAGCGAATCAGCTCGAGCAGCGTTTCGCGGTTCGCGTAATCGCCATGTAAGCCTTCCTTGAGCGGCCGGTTGTACTGCGTGATGAACTCCAGATATTTCTCCGGTTGATGCGCAGCCACGTTCTTCAACTCGGAGAGTATCTTCTTGACGCTTGCGGTGCGGATGCTGGTCAGCACACGGTTCTGCTGCAGGATTTCGCGGCTCACGTTCAGCGGCAGATCTTCGCTGTCGATGATGCCTCGCACAAAGCGCAGGTACTGCGGCAGCAATTCCTTCGCATCGTCCATGATGAAGACGCGCTTGACATATAACTTGACGCCAACCTTGTACTCGGCCTGGTAAAGATCGAGCGGCGCCTTGGCCGGCACATAGAAGAGCGTCGTGTACTCGAGGCTTCCCTCGGCCTTGGTGTGGAACCAGAAGAGTGGATCGGCGGAGTCGCCGGTTATCGAGTGATAGAGTTCCTTGTAATCCTCGTCTGTAAGCTCGCTCTTGGGGCGACGCCAGAGCGCGCTGGCTGCATTTACCTGCTCGGTCGTGCGAACCTTGGTTGACTTCTTTTCTTCCGCATTCCATTCACTCTTGTCATAGGTGAGAAAGATAGGGAAGGCAATGTGGTTGGAGTACTTCCTGACGATCTCCTGCAGGCGCCAGCTGTTGGCGTACTGCTGGCCGTCCTCGTTAAAGTGGATCAGCACCGTTGTGCCCGCGAGCGCGCGCTCTGCAGGCGCGATTTCGAAGCCGCTCTTGCCATCGCTGGTCCAGTGCCAGGCCTGCTCTTCGCCTGCCTTCCGCGAGGTGACCTCGACGCGGTCAGCGACCATGAAGACGCTGTAAAACCCGACGCCAAACTGCCCGATCAGGTTCGAGTCCTTGCGCGCATCGCCCGAGAGCTGGGCGAGGAAGTTCTTCGTGCCGGAGCGGGCGATCGTTCCCAGGTTTGAAACCAAATCCTCTTCATTCATGCCGATGCCGGTGTCGGCAATCGTGAGGGTCTTGTTCTCTTCGTCAAGCTCAAGATCGATGCGCGGCTCAAATGGCAACGCCTTGTACACGTCGTCGGTGAGCGTGAGGTGGCGCAGTTTGTCCAGCGCGTCTGAGGAGTTCGAGATAAGCTCGCGGAGGAAGATCTCAGGGTGCGAGTAGAGAGAGTGGATGATCAGCTGCAGGAGCTGGCTGACCTCGGTCTGGAATTCACGCTTCGACATACTGCAATTATCAACAAAACCGAGCGCGAAGACGAGGGCGGGACGCGGGAGGTTCCTTCGGCAACCGCGCCCCCGTACCAAGCGGCTACTTCGGGTCGGGCCCGTCCTCCTGCTCGACCTCTTTGCCCTCGCCCGGGAAGGGCCATGCCCGATTGATCGGCTGGGTCGCCTCGCGCGCGGCTTTGGTCCCATTGTTCACCTTCAGATTCTCCAGTACATGCGCGCCCAGCTTGCCAGCGCTGGCCAGGTCCATGTCGCCATCATGGTCCAGGTCGGCTGCCACAAACTGGGTCCCGGCGCTTGCCGTCCCGTTCTCTGACAGGGTGATCCGCGTGAACATGCCTGTCGCTTCTCCGTCGGCAATCTGCATGCTGCCGGAACTTCCGCTGGTCTTGGTTGCGCCTGCGGCGTGGCCGCTGAACGCCTCTTTGGTCGGCAGCTTGTAGGCATACACCACGACCGGATCGTACGAGCCTGGATCAGCTCCCGAGTGGCCGCGATAGCGCTTGCCCGTAATCAACTCCGGCGCGCCATCGCCATCGATGTCGACCAGCGCCAGTGCGTGTGACTGAGAAAAAGATTCATCAATCGTGTGCCGAATCCAGGTGCGATGCTGCGGGGTTCCCGCCTGCTCGAGCCAGTAGAGCCCGTAGCCATGGCCCTGCCCATAAATCAGATCCATCTTGCCATCGTGGTTCACGTCGTAGCCGAGGATAGGAAATCCCGCGTCGCCAAGATCCCACTCCGCATGCCATTGCCATTTGTCGTTGTTCGCATCCACCTGCTGGAACCAGCCATGCGTGGTCAGCACGTCCGCCTTGCCGTCGCCATCGATGTCGGCGATGCCGATGCCGTGGCCATCCTGTTCGCGCCCGCCCAGCGTGTGAGTGCGCGGCTTGGCTCCGCTGAAGTCAAGCCACAGCACGCCTGCCCGGTTGTAGTGGGCCAGCGCCAGGTCGGGCTTGCCATCACCGTTAATGTCGCCAAAGGCGCCACCCTCGGTATCGAAACTGTCGGTGACCTTTTCCCCCTTCCACATCGTTCCTGCGGCGGTAGCCTGCGGGCCGGGGTTCTTGTACCACCACACACCGTTGCTGATCCAACCGGTCGTCACCAGGTCAGGCAGTCCATCATGGTCGACATCGACGATCCACTCGCCGCAGTCGGACACAAACTCGTTGTGTATGCCGACTGTGCGGAACTGGTGCTGCTTCCACTCGCCGCCCTCTGCGCCCGGGTTTTGATACCAGTAGGCGCCGCTCAGCAGGTCGGCAAAGCCGTCTCCGTTCATGTCAAGCAGCGAGATGCCTTCGGCATGGTCGCTGCTGAGCCGATGTGCCAGGAACGCGACGCGTGGCTTGCCCTCCGGACCATTGCCAGGATGCTGCATGCGGAACTCGGTTGCGTGCGCGGGATCCTGTGCGCGGGCATGGCCGGCCAGCAGGAAGCCGAGCGCCAGCAGCGGACTTAAACCTTTGGACATATGCTTCACAGTAATTTCCTCCAGGGCTCGCGCCGGCTACACAATTTTCATGTTTTCCGGATCCCAGTGCACGACGCCGTCGCGCTCGACGCTTAGGTTGCTCAGCAGCGCGGCACCCGCGGCTCGGAAGCCAAAGACTGCATCCTCAACCACGGGCTGGCGCGTGCGCACCGAGTTGAAGAAGTTGTGGAAGTGGTCATACCGGTCCGAGTAGCCTTCAGCCGCGCTGTACTTCTGAATGCTCTGCTGCGGTGGGCCCTCGGGATGTTGCTTCGGGTACTTGGCTCGGTACGCGGCCACATACTGCTTCTGCATCGCATCGGCAAACGTGGAGACAGTGTAGCCAGGCTCCTTCTCAGGTGGCGTGCGCGAGACTGTGACCGTGTCCCCGGCGATTTCCATCAGCCCCTCAGAGCCGGTAAAGAGAAAGCCCTCGCTCTCCTCGCCGCCGTCAACAAAGTTCACGTGCAGGCTCAGGTTAAAGCCCTCCGGATAATCAAAGAGCGCCAGGAGCACATCATTGGCGTCGCGGCCGTCTTTCCAGTAGCGTAGCCCACCTGTTGCCATGGCTCGCGTTGGCCCGTGCGCGCCGGTGATGAAGTGTGTGCCGCTGAAGAGGTGAACAAACAAGTCGCCGGCAACGCCTGAGCCGTAGTCCTTCCACTTGCGCCACTGGAAAAACCGCTCGCCGGAGAAGGGAATCTTTGGCGCGGTGCCAAGGAAGCGCGGCCAGTCGCAGGTCTCGGTCGAAGCATCCAGCGGCACTGAGTAATTCCACGCGCCGGTTGATGAGTTGCGGTCCCAGCGTGCGGTGACCATGTTGAGCTTGCCGATCGCGCCCGAGGCCAGCAGTTCTTTCGCTTTGGCATAAACGACCGAGCTGACGCGCTGGCTGCCGACCTGCAGTATCCGATTGCTCTTGTGCGCTGCCTGGATAATCGCTGGCCCATCCGGGTAGATGTGGATCATCGGCTTCTCGAGGTACACATCCTTGCCAGCGGCGAGCGAGTCAACCGCAGCCTGCTTGTGCCAGTGGTCCGGGGTCGCGATCAGCACCGCGTCCACATCCTTGCGCGCAAGGATCTCGCGGTAGTCGCGCGTGGTGAAGATGTCCGCGCCCCACAGTTCCTTGGCGTGGGTCAGCCGGCCGTCGTAGCAGTCGGCCACCGCAACCAGCTTGACCCCGGGCACCTGCAGAGCGATCTGCGTGTCGCTCTGGCCCTGGATGCCGGCACCGATCAGCGCGAGTTGGATCATGTCATTCGGCGAGCGGCTAACAGCTGTTTGAGCGAGCAGACTGTGCAGCGGTGTTGCGGCTGTGATGGTGGCGATCTTTCCGGCGGACTGAAGGAAGGTTCGGCGATCAAGCATCGTGGTCTTCATCTCACTTTCAAGCGCCTTCGCAAGCGCGAGTGTGACCTTAAAAGAGAGGGCTAACGGCTGTCTACTTTCCGCCAGGGTAAGTGCCGGCTGACCTGTCGATTGCGCTTCACTTTCTTGTCAGCGGCCGACCCTGGCCGAGTTACCATCAGCCATCGCGCCCGCCGACTGCGAGGGTTCTACTATGCGCCTGGCGATTGGGGTCTTAGTTCTTCCGGCTATGTGCCTGGTAGCTGCAGCAGTGTGGCGCGGCACGCCGGTGCATGGCGCCTCAGAGCTTGCCGGTCCCGCCTGGAATAAGCGCTCCGCCGCTGCTTACCTCGATAGCCGCGAAACCTGGTGGCAGGCGTGGCCAAGCGCGCAAATGGACCACGGGACCATCTGCATCTCCTGCCACACGACCGTACCGTACGCGATGGCGCGGCCGGCGCTCACCTCTGCGCTGCATGAGCAAGGGCAGCCCGCGCCGGAGCAGGCCATGCTGGCCAGTATTGAGAAGCGGGTGAGCCAGTGGCCGGAAATGGTGCCGTTTTACTCGGATGCAGCAGATGGCGTGGGCAAAACAGCGCAGTCGCACGCAACTGAATCCGTGCTGAATGCGGTCATCCTGGCGAGCGATGACAATCGCCTGGGCCAAGCGCGTCCGGTCACCCGCGCGGCGCTGCAGGCGGCCTGGGCCGTGCAGCAGCCATCGGGTGAAAGCGCAGGCGGCTGGATCTGGCAGGAATTCCATCTCGCGCCGTGGGAGTCAACCGAGTCAAGCTACCAGGGCGCGGCGCTGCTGTTTCTTGAAGTAGGCACGGCGCCTGCTTTGTTCGTCGAAACGGCGGCTGATCGCACCCACCTGGAGTTGCTGCGAACCTATCTGCGGCAGCACTTTGCGAGCCAGCCGCTGCTCAACCAGCTCTACGTGCTGTGGGCCGCGCCGCGCGCTCCGGGCCTGCTGACGGCTGCCGAACAAGCGAGGCTGCGCGAGACGGTGCTTGGACTCCAACAGGGCGACGGCGGATGGGCGCTTGCCTCGCTCGACAAGCGGGAGCGAGTCGACAAGACGCCGCAATCAACACAGAGCGATGGCTATGCGACTGGCCTGGTGCTCCTCGCGCTGCATGCTTCGGGCGGGGCCGATGAGCCTGCGCTTGCGAGGGGACGCGCATGGCTCGAACAGCACCAGGACAAGAACGGCCAGTGGCGCGCGGCCTCGCTCAATAAGTCGCGTGATCCGGAAAGTAACATCGGCCGTTTCATGAGCGATGCTGCCACGGGCTACGCCGTGCTCGCACTCGAAGAAACGCAGTCCGACCCACGCGTTGCATGGCGAGAGTCGCTCGCCCGTCGCTGATGCTGTGCGGCTCGGCATGGCGCGAGATTGCACAAGGCGCGCCATGCCTTGGTCTCGCAAACCTGCCTAGGAGACAAGCGCGGTTTCACCGAGGAGCGCGTCCGCAAGGACCAGCGCATCATCGAGCGCGGCGATCGCTTCATCGATCTCCTGCCGTGTCACAATAAGCGGCGGCGCAAGCACAAAATGACTCATCCAGGCTTGCATTGAGACTCCCGCAGCCAGCATCCTTGCCGCGATCTGATCCACCACCAGCGGCTTGCCATCCAGCTTCTCCTGCCAGCTGTTGAAGGGCACCTTGGTCTGCTGATCCTTGACCAGGTCCACCGCCCAGAAGAGCCCCAGCCCGCGTACATCGCCGATCGAAGCATGCCGCGCCTTTAGCGCGTGCAGCTTGTCGCCAAGGTAGGAGCCCAGCTCTTCCGAGCGCTCGACAAGGCCGAGCCGCTGCATCTCGCGGATGGTTGCAACCGCAGGCGCCAGCGTCATCGGGTGCGCCTCGTAGGTATGGCCGTGCGCGAAGAAATGCTCTTCAAAAAACTCGGCAATCCTGTCTGTCGTCGCGCATAGCCCTAGCGGCACATAGGCCGAAGTTATACCCTTGGCTGTCGTGAGGATGTCGGGAGTTACGCCCCAGCGGTCCAGCGCAAACCAGCGCCCCGTTCGGCCCCATCCGCTCATTACCTCGTCGGCAATCAGCAGCACGCCGTGTTCATCGCAGATGCGCCGCAGCTTGGGGAAGTACTCAGGCGGCGGCACAAGCACGCCGTTGGTCCCGACGACCGGCTCGACCAGCACCGCAGCCACGTCGCTCTCGTTGCGGATCATGTGCTCCAGGTAATCCGCGCAGGCGACGCCGCAGCCAGGATAAGTGTGGCGGATAGGGCACTTGTAGCAGTTCACCTCCGGAGCAAAGATGACCCCATGGCCTTTGCCGCCCGGCTCGATCGGCCAGCGACGCGGGTCACCCGTGGCCGCAATGGATGCGTTTGTCGACCCGTGGTAGGAACGGTAACGCGCGATGATCTTGGTCTTGCCGGTATACATGCGCGCGATCTTGAAGGCAGCCTCGTTGG
Source organism: Candidatus Babeliales bacterium (assembly GCA_964658255.1). Taxonomy (GTDB): domain Bacteria; phylum Acidobacteriota; class Terriglobia; order Terriglobales; family Acidobacteriaceae; genus EB88. The sequence continues at coordinate 40,968 of CAZZYO010000007.1, read as the reverse complement.
CTTCTGTGCCGGAAGTGGTAAAGAAAAACTTGGTTAATCCGGCAGGCAACACCTCGAGCAAGAGCTGGCTTAGTTCAGCCCGCGCAGTTGTTGCATAGGAGGGCGCGGCATAAGGCAGGGTCGCCGCCTGCTCCTGGATGGCGCGGATCACGGCAGGGTTGTTGTGACCAAGATTCACGCACATCAGCTGAGACGAGAAATCGAGGTAGCGGCGTCCGTTGCCATCGGTGAAGTAGCATCCGTCGGCGCTGACCAGGTGCGCCGGGTTCCAGGTCTTCTGCTTCCGCCAGGTTCCATAATTGTGCTTGCGAGTGATTGCGACGACTTCCTGCGAGGTCAGTGACATAGGTCTCCAGTGCAACAGCGGCGTGGCGGCTTCACCAGGACAAGGGCCGCCAGCGGTGGCGAAGAAAGCGGTTCCAGTACATGAGTATCCCGGTGATGCTCAGCACTGCCAGGCTGATACCGAGCAGGCACCACACGATCTTAACTGGCATGCCCCACAGGGTACCGAAGTGGAGTGGGTGCATGGACCAAAGCACCCAGTCGCCCACGGTCTGGTTCTGCCCGTAGTGCCAGATGCTCAGGATGCGCCCCGTCGTCGCATCGAGCACGATGATGTCGCGGTGCGAGAAGTCTCCCGGCTGCGCAAGATCAACCGAAGCGTACAAAGAGTTACCGGCGAGCATAGGGTTACTGAGGCTGTAGAGATGCCCGTGCGGAGAAGCCCTTTGCGCTGCTGCCAACAGTGTCTCCAGCGGCACCCGCCCCGGCCCCAGCCCCGCTTCTAAGGGTGTAGGCGCGATCATCGTGCGCAGAGGCGCAACCGCATTCACAGCAGCCGCGACCTGTTTGTAGAAGCCGAAATAGTAGCCTGAAAAGGCCCACCAGACGACCAGCGCGAAGGTCCAGAAGCCGATAGCGTGGTGAGCGTCGTAGTTGATCCGGCGCCAGCGTGCACGCAGACTGATGGTCAAGCCGCGCGTCCACAACCGCAGCCCCTGCCACCATAACGCCAGGCCTGTCATGGCGAGCACGAAGAGCACGGCTGCTCCTATGGCGTTCACCTGTATGCCATACCTGGTCGAAAGAAGCAGGTACAGGTGTAGATCGTGGACCCAAACGACCCACGTTCGGCCGAGTGGGTGGGGCGCGCCGGTGCGTGGATCACTCACCACGGTGAAGGCACTGCCGCCCGGGTCGGCAGCCGCGATGCGGTACGCCGGGATCGTCGCCGAGGGCAAGGTGATCATCGAGGCGGTGGCACCCGGGAAGGCCACTCGAAAGCGCGACATCACCAGCGGAAGCGGAGCCATCTTCTGCGGGTGGTACGCCGAGAGACCAGCAGGGAGGGTGGTCGCGGTCAGCTCGTCTTCAAAGACCAGCAGAGCGCCCGAGAGCGCGATGACAACTACGTAGGCCGAGAGCAGCAGGCCGGCCCAGAGATGCACCTGGAACAAGGCTTTGCGGATCCACAGCTTGCGTGGCTGGTAAAGCAGGCGGGTCCCAAGCGTCATGTGTAGAGATGGTACTGTACGCATCCACGTCACCGCTGCGTGACGGCTCCATGCAGCCGGCAGTCGCGCGTACCAGCGCCTGCTCGATGCTCTGCAGCTTTCCTTAGGTCAAAACAAATCCCCTGCAGCCTTCCGAAAGCAAAGGCGATGCAGGGGATTTGGGTGCGTGTGCGCTACGAGTGTTCCGGTGCGGCCGCTGAACCGCTGAAAGTACCAGCCACCGCACTGGGTCCTGGGTGAGAGCCCGCGTGTTACTGCGCGCGCACGTTGTCGATGTAGTAGTTGCCCGCCGAGAAGTAAATCCAGATGCCTGTGATCTTCGTCAGGTCCGGCGTGCAGCTCAGGCTGTTGAAGGGAATGGTTTGCGTCGAGCTGGCACTGTCGGCCCAGCCCCAGTTGGTGCCGGTGCAGCGTGTCATGGGCGAGCCGCTGTCCACTTCGATGTTGACGCTGGTTCCATTAGCCGGCGTATCGATGTCATAGGCGATGGCGCTTTTGCTGGAGAGGTCCAGAGTACCGAGGGAGTCAGTACCAAACCAGTCGCCGCCTCCAGTTGAGTCGACTGCAAGCCCGTACTGGCCGTCGGTGTAATAGATCGGCGTCTGCGCAACGCTGCCGTTGCCATTCTGGGCCTTCCAGCCAGCGGTGTCGCTCTCGAAGGACTGGATCAGGATCGGCTGCAGATTGACTGGAACAGCGCCGGCGCGCACGTTGTCGATGTAGTAGGTAGTACCCGCGGTCATATAAATCCAGATCGCTTCGACATCGGAGAAATCCGGAGTTCCACTGCCGCAGCCTGCACCAGAGGCAGTCAGTGGGTCAACCATCGTACGTGTCGCGCCGAGCGAAGGCGTGACGCCCGAAGGTAGCTGGCACCACAGGTAGTTCTTACCCGACTGGATCGCCATGTCGGTCCAGGCAGAGGCGCCTGTCTCGGTGATGTCGACTGAGACCGAGGGCCTGTTCGCCAGGCTGATCGGCGCCGCAAACTGCACGCCAAACCACCCTGTCTGGGTCGGCACCACCTTGAGCGAATGAGGCCCGTCGGTCGCATAGCTAACGCTCTGCGCCGAGGTCGCACCCGCGCCCTGCCACCCATCCGCACCCGTCTCAAAAGACTCGATCTCGTAGGCGACATCGGCCGTAGGCTTTACCGTTGCGAACAGGTAGGCCACGTTCGACAGGTTGTTTTTTGTGTCGCGAACCGTGAAAGGTGCCACGGCCTGCCCGTTGAAGTTATTGTCCGGGGTGAAGGTGACCTTGCCGCCCGACAGCGCAAAGGTGCCGCCGTACGGGTGAGCCGTGGTCTGCTGGCCGGGCGTTGATGGATCAAGGTCAAGCGTGTTCTGCGCAATCGATGCATTGCCGTACGCGAGCAGGTTCTGCAACGGTGCGAGCGAGGTGGTCGTGTTCAGCGTTGTGCTCGCCCACTGGTCATCGGCTACCGGCGGGAAGGAGAGGAAGCTGCCGGAGGCAACATCCTGCGAAGCGTTCCGCACCACGTTGAGCAACGGTGCGCCCTGGGCCAGGTCGAGCCCGGTCTCGGACTCGGCAGCGATCGGCCCTGGGGAACCGGCGGCGATGTCCCACACGAGCGCACCAGAGCCACCGTTGAGCAGCACGTCAGCCAGCCAGTTCGTGTAGGTCGTGCTGCGTGCATTGCCGACCTGGAGCCCGTACTCGCCAAGATACGTCGGTTTGGTAAGTGACTTGCCAAGCGCCAGGTGCTTGTTGATGTAGTTCATGCCATACTGCGGATCGTCGCCGGTGGCAGCGGTGTAGAGGTGCATGGTAACAAGGTCGATGGTCGGCACGGCGGCAAAGGCAGCAGCATCATCGCCCAGGCTGCAGCCGTTGTCTGAGGCGTTCGAGCCCGGCGTGCAGAAGAAGCCCTCGTCGCCGACCGCTACCAGGTGGTTGTGGTCGATCATCTTGATGTAAGCCGACTCGTTATTGACCCAGGTGGTCAACGTGCTGGTCGAGCAGCTATTTGAGGTGCCGTAGTCGCCTGTTCCCTGGCAGCGCGGCTCGTTTGCGAGCTCCCAGGCCATGATGTTGGTGTCATCCTTGTAGGCCTTGCCGGTATACGGATTGACGTGGTTCAACAGGTGGCTCACCCAGCCCTCGTACCAGGTACGAATCCTTGGGTCGGTGTAGAACTGGTCGTGGTACTGGTCGCCAGCCCAGCGCACATACTGGTCCATGCCGCCGCCGGGTGTCCAGTTGTTGGTCAGCGTCAGGATCACCTTTATGCCCATCTGCCCGGCACGGTATACCGAATAATCCAGGTTCTGGAGGCCTGTCGCGCCATCGTTGAAGGCAGGCTGCGAGCCGTTCCAGTATTGGAAGTAGAGGCCGTTCTCCGGGCCGGCAACCGAGTTGGTGCCATCCGCATTGCCCACGTCGACAAAGGTCCACACGCGCAGCACACTTAGCTGGTTCGCCGCGGCGAGCTGCAGCAGCTGGTCAGTGGTGGCATGCGGCGTGCTCTTGAGCCCCGCCTCGTTGCCGCCGACAAAGGTAAACGGCTTGCCGTTGAACAGGAGCTTGCCGTCGACCGCGGCCACAAACCCCTTGGGCTGGGTCACCGACAGGTACGCGCAGTTGCTTGAGGTAAATGCAGCGCCCGTTGACGTGGAGCCCTGCACCGAAAGAAAGTAGGTGCCGCCCGGCAGAGCAGCAGGGAGGGTGAAGGCCATGCCGGCAAAGCCATCCACCAGACTCTGCGCGAAGAAAGGCGTGACCGAGACCACTGGGGTGCCATTGCAGCTATTCGCGATGGCGATCTGGACGTTCGCCGGTGTGACAGCGCCTCCGGGGAAGTTGTCGCCCAGCAGGTCAATCGATGCATTGCCCGCCTGGCTGTTAAACGGCCAAGCGATAGGGGCAAGTTGTACCTGTGCAGAGCAGGATGCGGCAGCGGCAAACAGCAGCAGCCAACAGGGGGCGTGACGCCAGGCGGGTAGTTTCATGCGGGAGCTCCTTCAGGGATGGTATCGGTACCATGAAGGCACCCGCAGGATCGAGCAGGCGCCGGGCCACGGCCTCACACATCATGCGAATGGTTCTACCCGGAGGGAAGGAGACCTGGCAAGCGTGGAAATCTGCGCCCGCACGACGGTGTCAACATCATGCAGGCGCAGACAGGGAGTTAGCAGACAGGGAGGGGGCAGACTGCTTCGTGCTTGTTTTCCTGTGGCTTTTGGTTTGCCTCTAGCCCGACACGCGCTGGGCCTGCACGGGCTGTATAAGCCCTGCCAGCGGGCGAGGCTTGAACCTGCGTGCCAGAAAGCGGGACAGGTGGCTTGAGGTAAACTTCGCGCCGCAGGCAAACCGGCATAGCGGCCCAAAGTGGTTCGAGGAGGCGAGACCAACCATGTGAAGCCCGGCAACTGAGGTCTCAAAGGAGTGAGTGAGCAGCGGCGTGTCCTCCACCGTCGCGATGCGACGTCGGAGATCCTGGTCAAGGAAGGTGAGCGCACCCACCGAAGGACGGTACCCTGTGGCAGCGATCACATGGTCGGCAAGCAGCTCCTGCTCCTGTCCTGCGGCCTGCGTAAACCGCACCCGCACCTTTGCGCCCAGCCGCTCGACTCCTGTGAGCTGCGCGCCCATGTGCAGAGGAATGCGACTCTCAATCTTGTCACGCATAAACCAGGCCGGGACCGGGCCAAGGTGTCGCTTGACGATGCGGTGACGCAGCTTTCTCGGTAGCCGGTAGAAGGTGAGCGGAGCATCGGCCAGGAAGCGCAGCTTCCAGCCGAGGCCAAGGCCGGAGCGCGGCTTCTTTACCCGTTGGTGCAGTGGCCTAGGTTCAAGGTCTGGCGTGTAAAAGGCGAGCGCGCTCCGCCGGCCCACCAGGTGCACGCTCGCACCTATGTCGGCAAGCGCCGAGGCAAAGTCTACAGCCGAGGCGCCGGCACCTACTACGACCACCGTCTTACCACTGAACCGGCTCACATCGCCGTACTCTGAACTGTGCGTGGAGATTTCGCGCGGCAGGGCGGCGAGCATCGGCGGCGTGTAAGCGAAATGCGTGATGCCGACCGCAAGCACGACACGACGCGCCACCAGCGTCTCGCCCTCTGCGGTTGTGAGACGGAAGCCTGTCGTGCAGCCTTCGACGTGTGTAATGTCGGCCTGCTCCAGGTGAGGCACCAGGCGGCGCTGGAACGCGAGTCCGTACTCTGAGAAAACCTCGAGTGGAATGGGCATGCCCGAGCGCTGGTAAGGGACTCCCTGCTCGCGACAGTAGGCTTCCAGCGTGAACGAACCCGCAGGATCGTACAGGTTGGAAGCAAAGCCATCCGACTTGAGGCACATGCCGTGAGGCATGTGCGCCCGCCAGCTATGCATGGGCGTGCCGAAGATACGGTGCTTCACGCCGGCGGTCTTCAAGTGAGCTGCCAGCGAAAGACCATACGGTCCCGCTCCTACGATTGCGACATCTATGTGCGCTTCGTTTTCCAAACCTGACCTCTCCTGTCTCTAAGGTATTATCGACAAAACGAACACTTCCTACAGAAATACGCGTCTTTGAAGTCTGACACACTCCCCCTGCATTCACTTCCCGGGAACTCTCCCATCAGTCACCGCGGCTGTTTCAAATGCGAACACGCAGACGGACTGCATCCTGTCTGCCGATGCTTGCTTTGCTGCCGGTGAATGCAACCGAAGTGTGCACTTCGCAACGCCGGGTGACCAATGCACATATCCAGACCTGTCATACTCCTCGTTACCACCCAGACCTGGCTACAGCTGACGCGCCTCGCTCTCCGGCTTTCGCGCTACGGATGCCAGGTAAGCGCTCTCTGTCCGATCCAAAGCGAGCTACGTTTCCTTGATCGTCTGCACAGCTGCCACTTGTTTCGCCCGGCTCATCCCCTGCACTCGATCAAGGCTGCCATCATCGCCAGCGGCGCCACGCATGTAGTCCCGGGTGACGACCTGGCTGTGTGGCTGCTACAGGAGCTAAGTGAGCGGTCGCCTCACTATCGCCCGATCGTGGAGCGGTCCATGGGTCCGCGCCATGTCTTCTCGACGGTTCGCAGCCGGGTCGGCCTGCTGGAGCTCGCCTCCTCGCTGGGCATTGATGTGCCGGAGACTGGGCAGACGCGTACCCTTGGCGAGGCCCGCGAGTGGGCACGTGTCCATCGCGTGCCGTTTCTGCTCAAAAAAGATGGAACCTTCGGCGGAGGCGGGGTCCAGGTGGTCAACGATGCTGCCGCGCTTGATCGTCACTACGCACGCCTGAACGCCGGACCGCGCTGGAGAGAACAGATGCGACAGGCGCTGGCGCCCTCGGACAACATGCTCCGCATGCCGCTCTCCTGGATCTCGGAGCCGGAGATCAGCGCACAGGCCTATGTCGAAGGTACGGCGGCGAACGCCATGTTTGCCTGTGACCGCGGCAAGATCCTGGGCACTGTGCAGGCACGCGTTGTTGCTGCCAAGGGCAAGACCGGGCCGGCCGTCATGATCGACCTGCTCGACGACGAACGCATCACACGCGCCGGTACACGGCTCGCGTCCTCACTGCAGCTCTCGGGATTCTTCGGCCTCGACTTTATTCTTGAACAGGGAACAGGTCGTCCCATGCTCATCGAACTGAATCCTCGCTGCACCCAGATGGGACATGTCGCGCTTGCAGGCCAGCCTGACCTTGCAGCGCTGCTCTGGTCCCGTTGGAGCGGCGAGCAAGTGGCGCCCGTCACCGAAGAGGCCCTCGCACCCTCGATCTGCTTCTACCCGCAGGCGCTAGCATGGGACGCGAACAGCAGCTTCCTCAAGCGCGCGCGCCTCGACGTATGCGCCGAGGATCGTGCGCTGGTCGACGTACTGGCTCAAGGAGATCCTGCGCCGCTGGCTCGCCTGTACCGTTTCGTGTATGCGACCCTCAAGCGCCTGAAGCATGCGCTGGTGCCGTCGCGCCCGGCTCCTATCTACTATTTCGAACCAGCGCTTGCCGGCGCTGGAAACCTGGGCGAAAGCCGCGCCTTCCCCGGGAACTATCCCGGCACTGGCACACGCGTAAGCATCAGCTGATTGCGCCGACTCGAAGCGTGCCGGAGGGGTCACAGCAGGCCGGGCTCGTCCCCTTCGGCAAGCGCGCCTGCCGAGAGCTCAGGCTGCCACTCGCTCGCGTCTTTTACTGACACGCCGGTGACCCCGGCTGCCAGCGCGCGGTCAAGCAGGTAATCCAGCTTGTAGGCTGCCTCAGCGTAGGACAGACCCCCACTGCGCACGTTCGAGATGCAGTTGCGCTCGGCGTCACTGCAGCCTGGGTGTGGCGCATACGTCAGATACAGTCCGAGGCTGTCGGGCGAGCTCAGCCCTGGCCGCTCGCCGATCAGCACGACAACCGCAGTCGCGCCACGCAGTTCGCCGATCTCGTCGCCAAGTGCCACACGCGCCTGGCTAGCCAGGATCACGGTGTCCACCATCCACGGGCACGCCTCTCGGGTGAGCCTCGAGCGCAATGCCTGCAGCAAGGGCAGTGCATGCCGTGCGGGCGCAAGGGATGAGAGTCCATCGGCAACCACGCATGTGAGCCGCCCTGCAGGCGCAGGCGGCGCCTGGTCGAGCAGCAGGACGCGATCCTCACTGTGGAGCCTGCGGCCAAGGTCAGGCCTGCGCAGATACTCAGATCGATCGCGCGCCTGGCTTCGCACCTGCACGGTTGCGAATCCTTCCGCTTCCAGGGCTGCTGCGAGAGCCTCGGTGTCGAGCGGGAGGTGGACTGCATCGCGCGCGCGGGCATGCGCCATGGAAAAGGCGAGCACCTCGGCCGTCGGCAGACTTGCACCCACACGGCCGAGTGCAACGCGCGCGGGTGTGTAGCGGCTCAGGTGAGTCCAGCGCTCGTGATCGCCGCGAGCGATCTCGGCAAACTCGTCAGCACTCATGCAAGCTTCATGGTCGCCAGCATCTGCGGGTCAAGCCCGCGCGCGCCCGGCAGCAAGCGGCCGCTTCGATCCGCAATCCCCATGTGTTCAAGCCACTGCTCAAACTCAGGCGCGCGTCTCAGGCCCAGCGCCTCGCGGACGTACAGCGCATCGTGGAAGGACGTGCTCTGGTAGTGGAGCATGATGTCATCCGCTCCTGGCACGCCCATGATGAAGTTGACCCCTGCCACGGCAAGCATGGTCAACAGCGCGTCCATGTCATCCTGGTCGGCCTCGGCATGGTTGGTATAGCAGACATCGCAGCCCATCGGCAGTCCGAGCAGTTTGCCGCAAAAGTGATCTTCAAGACCGGCACGCAGGATCTGCTTGCCGTCATAGAGATATTCAGGTCCGATAAAGCCAACCACGGTGTTCACCAGCAGTGGGGCGAATCGCCGCGCAACCGCATACGCGCGCGCCTCGCAGGTCTGCTGGTCGACTTCGAAGTGCGCGTTGGCTGAGAGTGCGCTGCCCTGGCCGGTCTCAAAGTACATCACGTTTGCGGTTGTGCCGGGTTGGCTCAGCGTAGCGCGTCCGAGCGACAGTGCAGCCTCCTGTGCTTCGGCAAGCAGCCCAAGGTGGATGCCGAACCCCGCGTTCGCCTTCTCAGTACCGGCAACAGATTGGAAGACAAGGTCAACGGGCGCGCCCTGCTCGATAGCCTCGAGCGTATTTGTAACATGGGTCAGCACACATGTCTGAAGCGGCGCTGCAAACCGTTCGCGAAAATTGTCGAGTGCCCGCAGCAGGCGGACCGTGTTCGGCACGTTGTCGCCGGCAGGATTGATGCCCACCACCGCGTCACCGCTGCCGTACATCAGTCCATCCAGCATGGACGCGAAGATACCCTGGATGTCGTCGGTTGGATGGTTCGGCTGCAGGCGCACGGACATGCGCCCGGCGAGTCCAAGCGTATTGCGGAAGCGGGTGACGACCTGGCATTTGCGCGCGACCAGCACCAGGTCCTGGTTGCGCATCAGCTTGGAAACAGCGGCTGCCATCTCCGGCGTGATGCCTGGAGCGGCCTGCGCCAGGCGCTCCCCGGTCTGCTCCGGCGCGAGCAGCCACTCGCGAAAGCTGCCCACCGTCATCGAGCGGAGCGGTGCAAAGGACTCCTCATCATGCGTGTCCAGGATCAGCCGGGTGACCTCGTCCTGCTCGTAGGGGATCACGGCTTCGTCAAGGAAATGTCGCAGCGGCAGGTCCGCCAGCGCCATCCTTGCTGCGACGCGTTCTTCGGCCGTCTCTGCCACCAGGCCGGCAAGCGCATCACCCGAGCGCGGCGGCGTTGCTCTCGCGAGCAGTGTCTTGAGATCCGGGAAGTGATACGTCACGCCCGCAACCGGGTGCGCAAACTTCATGGCGCTTGCTCCACGCCATCCATGTCGCCCTCTGCAACGCCTGTAGCTGAGGGCAAAGGCCGCCCCTGCACCGCGCGCGAGCCGACGTATCCCGCCCCAAGCAGGAGCACGAACACGAGCGAAACCAAGCGGTTATACCAGACCAGGCTGACCATACAAACCGCCGCGCAAAGCAGCGCCCACAGCGGCAGCCACGGGTAGCCGATGGCGCGAAAAGGACGCGCGAGCTCTGGCTCAAGGATGCGCAGGCGAAAGAGCGCAACCATGCTCAGGATGTACATCAGGATGGCCCCGAGCACCGACATGGTCACAATATTTGCCGTGAGTGCCTGGCCGCCAAAGTGCACAAAGCTGTCGCTGTAAATGGCAGCGATGCCCACCACGCCGCCCGCCAGGATGGCGACGGAAGGTGTTTGAAAGCGTGGGTGGATGACGCCGAGGAAGCGCGGCAGAAACCCGGCGCGTGCCAGAGCGAAGATCTGGCGCGAGTAGCCAAGGATAATACCGTGAAAGGATGCGACCAGCCCAAAGAGCCCCAGCCACACCAGCATGTGCAGCCAGCCGCTGCGCGCGCCTACGACAAGCTTCATCGCCTGCGGGAGGGGATCGTTGATGTTGGCCAGCACCCGCCAGTCGCCAACAGAGCCTGCAAAGAGCATCACACCCAGCGCCAGCAGCAGCAGCGTGGCAATGCCTGCGATGTAGGCAGTGGGAATTGACCGCCTTGGCTCACGCACCTCCTCGGCTGCCATGGCCACGCCTTCAATTGCGAGAAAGAACCAGATGGCAAACGGTACCGCGGCAAACATGCCGCCCCATGCGTGCGTGTTGAAGTGGTCAGAGAAGTGACCGGCGCCCCCCCACCCATGCGCGACGAAGTTGCTCCAATGTGCCCCCGGTGTTACAACCGCCATAAAGACGAGTAGCTCCGCAATCGCAAGCAGTGTCACCACCAGCTCAAAGCTGGCGGCAATTTGCACCCCGACAATATTGAGCGCCATGAAGACCAGGTACGCGCCTACCGCGGCTGTGCGCGGGCTGAGGGAAGGGAACTGCACATTGAGATATGCGCCGATAGCGAGTGCAATCGCTGGTGGTGCGAAGACAAACTCGACCAGCGTCGCCGCCCCTGCGAAGTAAGCACCAGTAGGTCCAAACGCTCGCTGCGCATAGGCAAACGGGCCGCCCGCCTTGGGGATCGACGTCGTCAGTTCAGTAAACGAGAAGATAAACGCCGTGTACATGGTCGCGACGAAGACCGCCACTGCCAGGAAGCCGAGCGTGCCCGCGCTCGCCCAGCCGTAGCTCCAGCCGAAGTATTCGCCCGAGATGACCAGGCCTACTGCAATCGCCCATAACTCGAGCGTGCCGAGCGTGGCCTTCAGTTGTGGTGGCGCCGCCTCACCCATTCTCTGCACGCCCTCAGCATAGGGTGGGGGACGCCTTTTCCCAAGCGAAAACAGGAGGGTCCGCTCGCATGTCCGGTGCGTGCCGGGCCGGTACAATCGTCTTATCCCGGCTGACCTGTTGCCGACGAGAAAGCGTGTGCGTATGCCCTCTCCCCTGACTTCATCGATTGCCGCGTGGAACGAGCGTTTCGCCATAGCCGGCGTAGCAGCCATTGTTGCCGGGCAGGCCGGCCTGCCGCTGGTGCGTGTGACAAGTGACGCAGCTGCGGCAGAGGTCTACCTGCAAGGGGCACAGGTCACCTCCTGGCAGCCTGCTAGGGCGCAGGAGGTTCTATTCCTCAGCAGATACGCGCGCTGGGAAGATGGGAAGGCGATCCGTGGCGGCATCCCGATTTGCTTTCCGTGGTTTCGCGGGAAGGCTGACAATCCGGAAGCGCCGGCGCACGGGGTGGTGCGCACCCGCGCCTGGCAGCTGGACGGCATGGAGCAGAGCGGAGAAGGGGTGACGCTGACTCTTTCAACGACAAGTGATGAGCGAAGCCGGCGCTGGTTCCCGCACGAGTTCCACCTCGAGCATCGCATCACCGTAGGCCGTGAGTTGACTCTCGAGCTGAAGGCGACCAACACCGGGGAAGGCGACCTTCGTTTCGAAGAGGCGCTTCACACCTATTTTCATGTAGACGACGCCGCCACGGTCCAAGTGTCTGGGCTCGAGGGAACACGCTACCTGGATAACATGGACCAAAATCGCGAGAAGCTCCAGGTGGGCGACGTCGTGTTTACGGGTCAGACCGACAATGCGTACCTGAACACACACGCGGCCCTCGCGTTGCGTGACCCGGGCCTTGGTCGCATCCTGTGGACGCACAAAGAAAACTCTGCAACCACAGTGGTGTGGAACCCGTGGGAACAGGGAGCTGCTGGCTTCAGCGACTTCGGCAAGGACGAGTGGCGCAGCATGGCCTGTGCCGAGGCGAGCAACATACTTGCGGCCGCCGTGGTGCTCGCGCCCGGCGAGCACCACACCATGCGAGCCATTCTCAAGGTCGAGCCTCTGTAAGCAAGGCTGGACGCGAAAACCATGCGGCGATGGCCTGGTCTTCCGCCGTTGCTGAAGGGATCGGGCTCTTGATGTCGGACCAGGTAAGTGTGCGCTCGGCAAAATGGCCGACACTCACCTTAACTGTGCATGAAGCGCAGGAGCTGCTCGCTTGGACTGGCAGGGGTGGCATCTTTGCTGTTGCCGATATCGAGCAACCTGCGCAGCAGTTGCGCTTCTACATCGGGAGCCTGGTTCGCGCGTGGCCGCCAGTCGAAGGCGGGCACTGCTTCTGCGATGGCCTTGCCCGAATGCGAGACCTTGTTCTCCTGTGCCTGCCGTACAGCCTGCGCTGAGACGACAATTGGGCCTGCTGGTACGGCGCCGCGCAAAGCCGTGTCCGCAACAGGCGCGGTTTTGCGGCGCGATGCGCGTTCAGCGCCACGTCGGTGTGGCTTGAGAATCAGGACTCTGGGGGCCAGCTGAGCGGCGGCTGGCTGCTCGATCTCAGGGGATGCGGGAGAAGGCGCTGCCTCAGCGGTGTGCAGCGGCGTTGCAGCTATCGACTCAGATGGTGCAGGAACATATGCCAGGAGGTCACGGGCGCGTTGCAGACGATCAATCTCAGCGTCAAGGAAAGGAAGAAGATGTGCGAGTAACATGCAACTTCATTCTATCCCCCTGGCTGGTTTGCCATTCGAGAGCCCGGCCAAGAAACTTTGTGGAACAGTTACTATTTACGGAGAGCGCAGTACGCTGACGCGCTCCAGGTAAGGGATGCGCGGCAATACTGCTTCTGCTTGAGAGTGCATGCACCTGCCGCTCACTCGTCGTGAGATAGTCTGATTATGTTTGCAACCCCGCCCACCCGATCCCTGCTCATGGCACTCGCAATGACAATCCCTGTCACCTCGTCTTTTGCCTTGACAGACAATGCGTTCGGCCCGGCCAATCCCTTCTACGCGCCCAGCGCGCTGCCGTTTGCAGCGCCTCCCTTTGACCGCATCCACGATGCGGACTACCAGCCTGCCATCGAAGCGGGCATGGCGCAGCAGCAAGCGGAGATGGACAGGATCGCAGCCGATTCTTCGGCGCCTACCTTCGCGAATACTGTTGTTGCAATGGAGAAGACCGGGCTGCTGCTGACGCGCGTGCTCAACGTCTTTGAAGCGGTCGCCCAGGCAAATACGAATCCGGTGCTGCAGGAGACAGACAAGGTAGAGGCGCCCAGGCTTTCCGCGCATCGGGATGCAATCTTCCTGAACCCGCGCCTGTTCGCGCGCGTGGCAGCTGTCTACAAGCAGCGTGCCTCCCTGGGGCTTGATGCAGAATCGCTGCGCCTGCTGGAGGTGTATTATGACGAGTTTGTGCACGCCGGCGCAAACCTCTCTGAAGCGGACAAGGCAAAGCTCAAGCAACTGAATGAAGAGGCGTCTACACTTTCCAATCGCTTTACGACCACTTTGCTCAAGGCCACCAAGGATGCCGCCTACGTGACGACAGATCGAGCGGCGCTCGTCGGGCTCACCGATGCCGAGATTGAATCGGCTGCGCAGGCGGCGAAAAGTCGCGGCGTTGCAGGCTATGTGCTGCCGCTGCAAAACACGACACAGCAGCCCGACCTGCAGCAGTTGAGCAACAGGGCGACGCGCCAGGCACTCTTTGAGAATTCGTGGATGCGTGCCGATCGCCAGGGCTCCAACGACACGCGCGACACCATCGCCCGGCTCGCGCAGCTGCGCGCGGAGAAGGCCAAGCTGCTTGGCTATCCAACGTTTGCCGCGTGGAAGCTTGAGGACCAGATGGCCAAGACACCCGAAGCCGCGCTCGGCTTTCTGAACGCGCTGGTGCCGATGGCCCGCGCCAAGGCGGCGAGCGAGCAAGCCGACATACAAGCGTTGATCGACAAACAGGGCAATAGCTTCCAGGTCGAGCCATGGGACTGGAACTACTATGCCGAGCAGGTTCGCAAGGAAAAATACGACCTGAACGATGCAGAGACCCGGCCGTACTTTGAACTGAATACCGTGCTTCACGATGGAGTCTTCTACGCCGCCGAGCAGCTTTACGGTATTCACTTTGCGGAAAGAAAAGACATCCCGGTTTACCAATCGGATGTGCGCGTGTTTGAAGTGACAGATAGCGACGGCAAGCCGCTCGCGCTTTGGTACTGCGACTACTACAAACGCGACAATAAGAGTGGCGGCGCGTGGATGTCGAACTTCGTTGGACAATCAAAGCTGCTCGGCACCTTGCCCGTTATCTACAATGTGGCCAACCTCCCCAGGCCTGCTGCTGGTCAGCCGGCGCTGATCAGCTATCGCGACGCGACAACCATGTTCCACGAGTTCGGCCACGCCCTGCACGGCATGTTCTCTGACGTCGAGTATCCGAGGCTGTCCGGCACCAGCGTCGCGCGCGACTTTGTCGAGTTTCCTTCGCAGTTCAACGAGCACTGGGCGAGCAACCCGACGGTATTCGCACACTACGCAAAGCACTACCAGACCGGCGCGCCCATGCCGGCGCCGCTTGCGGCCAAGGTCAAGCAGGCGGAGTTGTTCAACCAGGGCTACTCGCTTACAGAGTTGCTCGCCGCCTCAGAGCTCGACATGCAGTGGCACACGCTTGCCCCGGGCGAGCGGCTGCAGCAGCCAGACACGTTTGAAAAAGCAGCGCTCGAAAAGACAGGCCTGGCGCTTGCTGCTGTGCCGCCGCGGTACCGCTCCACCTACTTTTCGCATATCTGGGGGAGCGGCTATGCGGCCGGTTACTACGCCTACCAGTGGGCCGAGATGCTGGATGACAATGCCTACAACTGGTTTGAGGATCACGGGGGGTTGACGCGAGAAAACGGCGAACGCTTTCGTCGCATGGTGTTGTCGCGCGGCAACACGCAGGAGCTTGCCACCATGTACGCCGCCTGGCTCGGTCGAGCCCCTTCAATCGAGCCGATGCTCAGGTACCGTGGCCTCGCGCCTGCACCCGTTGCGCACCCGGGCCAGTAGCAGGCGGGCTCGCTCGGGAGTATCATCGCGGCAGACCTGCTAACACTCGCTTGACTGGAGCACGCGTGTCTGCCGCCGCCCAGCACTCACCGCTAGTACACTCGAAGGCTGCCCCGACTGAGAGCGTAGCCGTACAGGCGACTGGCGTCCCCTGGTACCTGTGGACCGGCGTGGTCGCCGTCACCTGCTCGTATATAGGCGGCGCATGGGACGTTTCGTGGCATCGCTCTATCGGCCGGGACACCTTCTGGACGCCGGCACATCTTCTGATTTACGCCTGCGGGCTGCTGGCCGGGATCGTCGGCATCTGGTTTGTCGCACGCTGCACCTTTGGCAACGACCCGTCGTTCCGCGCTCGTTCCGTGAGCATCTTCGGCATTCGCGCGCCGCTGGGAGTTTTCTTTGCTGGCTGGGGCGGGCTCGCGATGGTGACCTCAGCCCCGTTTGATAATTGGTGGCATAGTGCATACGGGCTCGATGTGAAGATAGTCAGCCCGCCGCATACGCTGCTCATCCTTGGTCTGCGCGGCGTTTCACTCGGCGTGCTGTTTCTCATCCTTGCTGAGATGAACCGCGCCGCGGACGCCGAGACGTTGAATCATGTTCGGCTTCGCGCTCTCTTTCTTTATCTAGGCGGCCTTACCATTGGCGGCCAGATGTTCTTTTTGCAGGAGTACACCTTTGACATCCTGCTGCACCAGGCGCTCGCCTACGTTGCCATGGGCATTGCGCTGCCACTCTTCTTTGCCGCCTTCTCTACGGCTTCCCGCTTTCGTTGGGCGGCGAGTACGTGTGCCGCGGTCTACACGGCATTTCTAATGGGTGAAATCCTCATCCTGCCGCTCTTCCCGGCGCACGCGAAACTCGGACCTGTCTGGTACCCGGTCACGCACATGGTGCCCGCCAAGTTCCCTGTTCTCATCGTGGCCCCGGCTCTTGCGCTTGACCTGCTCTGGCACCACACCCGCACGTGGAAGCCATCGCAGATCGCGCTTGCCTCGGGCGCAGTTTTCACTGCTGTGTTGTTCGTGGTTGAGTGGCCATTTGCAGATTTCCTGATGTCGCACGTCAGCCAGAACCGCTTCTTCGGTACGATCTACTTCGACTTCAACTCGCACCCGGATGGTTACGATCGGCTGCGCCACTTCTTCGCGCCTGACCATGGACTGTTGCTGGCCTTTGGTCTGGTGAGGGCTAGCGTGTACGCGGCGCTCTCGACGTGGGTGGGGCTCGCATTTGGTCGTTGGATGCGCGGCATCCAGCGTTGATACGTTCAGCGCCATCCAATGCTGGCGTGTGGGATCACCAGGTCTCAGACTACAAACGTCACCCTGAGCGAAGCAAAGGATCTGCTTCTCTTCAGGTTGATGAGGGGACCCCGTTCAACTCCGGCAGCAAAGGAGCGACTCACCAGGCGCGACAGCTCCAGCAATCAACACGCACCCGTACTCCGCGCTTCGACCACCATGCGTATGGCCTGCTTTGGGCGCAGGGTAATCTTCGGCTGCACCTCTATGGTCTGCCCCGGCAGCAAACGTAACCGCCACTGTTGCGCAATGGTCGCAACAAGCAGAATCGCTTCCATCCAAGCGAACGACTCACCGATACACTGCCTGTTGCCGCCGCCAAAAGGAAAGTAGGCGAACTTATGCCGCGCTGCCTTGCGCTCGGGCGTAAACCGTTCCGGATCAAAACACAACGGGTCGGCAAATTGTTCGGGCGATCGCTGCATGATGTATTGAGAGAAAAAGAAATAAGTGCCGGCAGGGAACCGGTACGGCCCGAGCTCAATAGGCGCCGTCGACTGGCGACCCATCGCCCATGCAGGAGGGTAGAGACGCATCGACTCCGATAGCACCATTTCGGTGTATCGAAGTGCAGGCAGGTCAGCAAGCGTCGGCAAGCGGGCTTCGCTCCCAGTACCCAATACTTCGTCAAGCTCCGCATGCAGCTTTGCTTCAGCTCCTGGATTCTGCGCCAGGAGCATCCAGGTCCACGCAAGAGCGTTGGCTACTGTTTCATAGCCGGCAAGGAAGATCGTCGTCACCTCGTCCCGCAGTTGTTCATCTGTCAGCGCGCTGTTGTCCCGCTCTTCGTCGCGCGAGGCAAGCAGCATGGAGAGCAGATCGCCGCGATCCTCGCCAAGTGCCCGCCGTTCGTCGATCATCCGGTGTACCACCGCGTCCAGGCGTTTACGCGCGCGCTTGAATCGCATTAACCCTGGAATAGGCAGGTGGAGCAGTGCCTCGGCCCGAGGCAGGGCGATCAGGAAGTTATACAGATCCATGATCGCGTTCACCTCAGTGTTGATCGATTGCACGTCGTCAGTCACGTCGGTGTCAAAGATTGTTCGCGCGACAACCTGCAGGGCGAGCCGCATCATCTCGCTCGCCGCGTCGATCTCCTGGCCCGCCTGCCACTCGTTGCGCATGGCGGCCGCGCGATCCACCATCATCGCCCCATAAGCCTGGATGCGCTGGCGATGAAAGGCAGGTGCGGCAATGCGGCGCTGGCGCATGTGCATTTCGCCTTCGCTCGTGATCAGCCCTTCGCCCAGCAGGATCTTCATCCGGCGTTGCGTCCGCTCCTTGATGAAGTGCGGCGCCTGGTTGATCAGGATTTCGCGGATGTACTCCGGCTCGTTGAGAAAGACAATGTGGTTATGCAGAAGGCGATAGTGCGCGATATTGCCATAAGTCGCTTTCAGGTGCTCGAAGAGAAGAATGGGATTGCTGGCGCGGAAGAAACGGCTGAACAGGTAGAAGGGCAAATTGAGTTTGAGTCCAGCAGGATAGCGATAGGCGCCACGCTCGAAAATCGTGGAGGTGCGTGTGTCTTGCTCGGGCTCAAGCACCGGGGTTGCCATAGATATCCTTGTCAGCCGGTGCGATCACGCGCGAGCCGCTCTTCTACTGTTTGTACGATGCCAGTCTCGATCTGCTCAATCGACGCGTCGCCATCGATTACGACGACACGCAAAGGCTCACGATCGGCGATCGTCTGGTACTGGGTAAAAACCCTGCGGTAAAAGGCTTCGTCCTCGCGCTCGAACCTGCCCTCGTCCCTGCCCTGCAAACGCAACGCGCGCTCGTTGCGGCGGCGCGCGCGCGCCAGCGAGGCTTCCAGTGGCGGCAGCAGTAGCAGCGTCAGGTCAGGCTGCAGCGCTCCGCACACCGCTGCGTGCAGTGCATGCACAGGCGCTGCACCCAGGCCCCTACCGCCTCCCTGGTAGGCCTCCGTTGAATCCGTAAAGCGATCGCACAGCACGATCTCTCCTCGCGCGAGCGCAGGTGCTATTACCTCGGCAATCGCCTGGGCGCGATCGGCAAACATCAGCGCCATCTCAGCCAGCGGCGAGATCGCATCGCCGCGCGAGTCAAGTAAAAGCGCGCGTATCCGGTCCCCGACCTTGGTTCCACCTGGCTGCCGCGTTACCACGATCCGCTTGCCGCGAGCTTCCAGGGCAGCAGCCAGGCGGCGCAACTGTGTCGTCTTGCCCGAGCCGTCAAGCCCCTCAAACGTGATGAAAAAACCGCGCTGCATCTGGCCGAGTGTAGCAGGTTGCCTCGGCCTGTTCGCGAGTGGCTCCGGTACACTAAACGCATCGCGCCGGGCTGCTCATGTGCGCCGCAGGATGCACCAAACGGAGGACTCCACGCACGTGCCTACTGCTCGCCCGCTGCTTGCTTTCATGCTCGCCTGTGCCACGTCCATCGCCTCGGCACAAGGCACCCCCTTAACCATCACCGCAGACCTGACAGACGCTCCGCGGAAGCTCATCCACGCCGCGCTGACGATCCCGGTGAGCGCTGGACCACTGACGCTGCTGTACCCAAAATGGATTCCCGGTGAACACACGCCGAGCGGACCTGTCGATAACCTCGCCGGCCTTGTCATCACCGCAAACGGGCAAACGCTCGCCTGGCAGCGCGACGATGTGAATATGTTTGCCTTTCACCTCACGGTTCCTGATGGAGTGTCGACGCTCAACGTCAAGTGTGATTTCCTGGCCACGGCTGCCGCGGCAGGCTTTTCTGCCGGTGCATCGACGAGCGCGAACCTGGCCATGCTGAGCTGGAACTCGGTCGTACTTTATCCCGAAGGCAAGTCCCCCGCAGAGATCCGGATCAGCCCTGCCGTGAAGCTGCCCGCCGGATGGCAGTATGGCACCGCCTTGACCAGGACCGGCGGCGGCGCAGATACGAGTACCTTCGCGACCGTTTCGCTTGAGCAGTTGATCGACTCGCCCCTGCTTGCCGGAAAGTACTTCAAAGAATATCCGCTCGCTCCTGAAGTGACGCCGAAGCACTATCTTGACCTTGCTGCTGATGGCCCCGAAGACCTGAAGCTGAAGCCGGAAGCACTGGCGGCTTTTGGAAACCTGGTGCATGAAACGGGCGCGCTCTACCAATCGCGACACTTCGAGAGTTACCACTTCCTGGTCACACTTTCCGACCAGGTGGCGCACTTTGGCCTCGAGCATCATCAATCCAGTGACGACCGCGTCCCTGAGAAAACCTTCCTCGACGATAACCTTGCGCTGGTAGAAGCAGACCTGCTTCCGCACGAGTTTACGCATTCGTGGAATGGCAAGTACCGCCGTCCTGCCGGGCTTGCCACGGGTAACTACGAGGATCCGATGAAGGGCGACCTGCTGTGGGTCTACGAAGGGCTGACGCAGTACCTGGGCGATGTGCTCGCGGCGCGCAGCGGGATCGAGACAGCGGAGCAGTATCGCAATTACCTGGCTGTAAGCGCTGCAACGCTGGATGCGCGTCCGGGACGTACGTGGCGCGACCTGCAGGATACGGCGACCGCCGCGCAGATCCTCTACTCGACCAGTGGCCAATGGGATAACTGGCGTCGCAGTGTCGATTACTATGCCGAAGGCGAGCTGGTGTGGCTGGATGTGGATACGATGATCCGCAAGCAGACCGGCAATAAGAGATCGCTCAATGATTTCTGCGCACGCTTTCACGGGCTTGGTGGAAACACCGGGCCAAGCGTCGTGCCTTATACCTTCGAGGATGTCGTCGCGAACCTGAACGCTGTTGCACCGCATGACTGGGCTGCTTTTCTCCGCGAACGTCTCACGTCCAAGGCGCCGCATGCGCCCCTTGGCGGGCTTGAAAGCGGCGGCTACAAGCTCACTTACTCCGACGAAACCAATCCCTATCTTGACTCGGAAAACTATGTCTCCAGCAGCACCAATCAGTGGTGGACCCTGGGTATTCGCGTCGCCAACGATGGTCGCATCGAGGATGTGCTGGTAGGATCAGCGGCGGACAAGGCAGCGCTCGGTCCCTTGATGCAGATCATCGCGGTCAATGGGCGGCAGTACTCAGCTGCGCTGCTCTCTGACGCGATTGTGGACGCAAAGAACACCACTGCGCCTCTTGAACTGATTGTCGCAAACACAGGCACGTATCGCATCGTCCACCTTGACTATCATGGCGGGTTGCGTTATCCGCACCTGGAGCGGGTGGCGAGTACTCCCGGGCGACTCGACGACATTCTTGCGCCCATGGCGGCAGCGAAAAACAAGGCGAAGTAGCTCAGCCTGGCAGCGGCTCCAGGTCCACAATCTCGAGCTCGAGACCGCCGTACTCCGGATGCTCGTTCTCGCGCAGCTTGTAGGCGACGGCCAGCCGAGTCTCCGGCGCCAGCCCCATGGCGCGCACCCGGTCGCCCCATCGCCAACCAAGTGCAGCGTAGCTTGCTGCGCCTTGTGTCAACTGCAAGCGTACGTGTTGCTCTTTGATGTAGCGCGGTTCGGCTGCTACTGTAACCGCACCTGTGACAAACACAGGCTCCTGGTTCCCCATGCCGGTTGGTTCCAGGCGGCGCAGTTGCTGGAAGAGTGCCGGGGTAATCCGGTCCAGCGGCAGCATTGCGTCACATACCAGCGTGCGCCGCAGCGCTTCTTTCCCCAGGCGCTCGCCAGCATAGGTCACCATGGCCGCGCGCAGCTCTGGCACGCGGGCTGAGGGCAGCGAGAAACCAACGGCATGCGCATGTCCACCAAAGCGCGTAAACAGGTGTCTACAGTGTTCGAGCGCTTCCAGCAGGTGGAATCCTTCGACCGAACGGCCCGAACCGTACGCCTCCCCAGCCTCGTGCGAGAGGACGAGCGCAGGCTTGCCGGTCGCGTCAACAACGCGAGAAGCGAGGATGCCGATGATGCCGCGGTGCCAGTCCTCGCCATCGATGACAATACAGCGAGCAGCAGCAAGCTCCGGCTCGCTCAGCCGATCTGTAACAGCGGCCAGCACCTGTTGCTCCGCCTGCCTGCGTTCCGCGTTCAGGCGTTCAAGCTTGTCGGCCAGTTCCTCTGCCCGGCGCGGCTCGCGCGTTGTGAATAACTCGATGACATCTGAGGCAACGTCCATGCGGCCTGCGGCGTTGATACGCGGGCCCAGGCGGAAGCCGATATCCGTTGCTGTGAGACGGCGCGTGGATGGATCGAGCTGCGCGACTCGCAACAGCGCCCGCAACCCTGGGCTGACTGGTTGCCGCAGCGCTTCCAGCCCCAGGGCCACGATCGCGCGATTCTCTCCGAGCAGGGGCACGGCGTCAGCAACTGTGGCAATGGCCAGCATCTTGAGGAACGATGGCAACAGGCGTGTGCGCAAACGCTCATGCTTGCGCGCACGCTCGGCCGCGCTGGTGGCAGCCTCGGCATCTGCTTCCAGCAACGCCTGCGCCAGCTTGAACGCGACGCCCGCCCCGCACAGGGACTTGGACCCGTAGCCGCACCCGGCCTTATTGGGGTTCAGGACGGCCAGCGCTCGCGGCAGCCCACCTGCATCTGGCAAGTGGTGATCGGTAACGATTAGATCAAGGCCCAGGCTTTCCGCGGCTTCTGCAGCAGCAAACGCGCGGATTCCCGTATCGACGCTGACGACCAACCGCACGCCCTCTGCGGACGCACGCTCCAGGATCTCGCGCTGCATGCCGTAGCCTTCGCGCAGGCGGTGCGGCACGTGGAAGCGGACCTCGCCTCCAAGCAGTTCGACCGCCGTCTTGAGAAGAACCACCGCGGTCGTCCCGTCTACGTCGTAGTCGCCGTAGATCAGCATCGGCTCGCCTGCTGCGATGGCAGAGCGTATGCGCGCGACGGCTGTCTCCATGCCATGCATGGTTCCGGTTGCAAGAAGCTGATCAGTAGAGGGAGAGAGAAACTGCTGCGCCTCAGCCGCTGATCGGACACCGCGACGCGTGAGGAGTGCCGCCATGACCTCGGGTATCTGCGCCTGAGCCATCAATTCCGCGATCAGGCGTGGATCAGGAGCAGGCGGCAGGAGCCAGCGGGCCGGCAGGCGATGCGCGTTGGCTGGCATAGAAGGCGCGGGAGAACTCACGCCAAATTACGCTTCGTCGTCTTCATCACCGTCTTCAAAGACAACATCGTTGATGTCGAACTCGTCGATCGCCTCAAGCAGCTGCTCGTAGCGCTCGTACCACTCGGTGGTGGTCTCATGCAAAAAGGCGACACCCTGGTGTACAAAGCCAAGCTGGATAAAGCCGACCTTGCCAACGTGATCGCGCAGATACTGTGCCTCTTCAAACTCCGGAGCCTCTTCGTCAGGGAAGTTCTGCTCGCGGAGCTTCTCGAGCAGCAGGTCGACCTCTTCGCCGTCAAGCAGAACGTCGCTTATGGTAAGGAAAGGCGCGCTTGCCGCCTTGGCGGTTTCAACCAGGTCCTTCCAGCTGTCGGCGTTGGCGTCATCTTCCCACAGGACCGAAGGTACAGCCTCGTCCACGTATCCTGGGACGCGGCGCATTCCGTGACCCTCGATAAAGGCCACCATATCGTCTTTTAGAGAGAGCAGGTTGTTGGTTGACATCCTCTCTATTCTCTCAGGTTTAACCGGCGGAGTGGCGGCTGCCCGTTCGATTATTGGGTTCGGTCTCCCCCATAACGGACAAGACGCCCGGATCGCGCCCCCGGGCGACCCGGTACCGGGAAGGTCTTCGGAGGCGCGTTGCTCGCCTTGCCCAAGGACAAAGGCGCTCCCCTGCATATGCTATATTTCGGACAACATCGATGATTTTTTCACGCGAGTACGTAGGCTACCTGGCCCGCAAAACCGTCCAGCAGCTGGTCGACGCCAAGCTGATTGAGACCCGGCACTTCAAACTTCTTGAAGAGCGTGTAGCGCAGGCGATGATTGAAGAACTCTCTCTCGAGGACCAGATTAACGAGGAAGTACGAGTGATCCTTGAAGCGATCCAGGACGAGATGCGACGCGGCGGGGCAGAGTATGGCGAGATGTTCAAAAAGGTCAAGCAGCAGTTAGTGCGCAAGTACAAGGCCGTGCTATGAGGATTACCCCGGATAAGCTCAACAAGCTGGCCCACGCCGTTGCGGACACACTCGCCGGGATTGATGAGTGCACCTTCCTTGAGGATCGCGACACCATCCGGCGCGCCTCGCGCCAGGCCATTGAACACCTGCTGATGGAGGAGATGCGCATTGACCAGGCTGCCCGCGTGAAGATCACCTCGCAGAGGAAGATCATCATGGAAGGGACGCAGGAGTGGAACATCCTTTACCGCAAGTACTACAACGATGAGGTTCGACGGCTCGGGATCTAACCTTTCAGGCATCGCTCATCTGACAGCAAGCCGGCATCTGCTTGTTAGACGCGGTGGGTATCGGGCCGCCAGTTCACAATCGCCTGCTTGATCTGCTTCGCTGTGAGCTTCTCAACGAGCGCGCGCTGTGCGAGCTGTGCAAGCTCGGCGAAGGGTGCAAACCGCAGTGCAACATACTGGCTTTCAGTAAGCTCATCGATACGCGCCAGCGTCTCGGGCGAAGCGACCGCGGCAATCCGGATGCGCTCTTCCATGCGGATCACCCGGTCCTGCACCCGTAGCGCATAGATGCGAGCCACCATCGGAACCAGGAGCAGGGCAACAGCCACGACAAACGACCAGGCTGTGACCGCACGCGAATAACGCACCAGAAGAACCAGCCTGTAAATCACGTTCGCAAGCAGCACCGGGACGATGAAGAAGTGGAAGACCGGATCGGTGCGCCGGTGGTTCGCATAGGTTTGCGGCTGGCTCATTGCTTCGTCTTCTCCTGAGGCAAACCTTATAGAAACTGTATCCGGTCATGGTGTCTAGTCTGGCCAGGCGCGCATCTGCGGGCCTGTGTCAAACGCCAGGTTGCGCCAGGATCAGTTTTCACTTTGCTGCTGACGATACCGCTTGGGGAAGAGCTTGCGCGCGATATCGGGCCAAAACTCGATCAACTCCGAGCCAACCGTACCCTCGGCTGTAACCGTAATTGCACCGGTGACCGTCTTGCCGAAGCCGCGTTCCGCGGCCGGGTAGTACAGGTTGGAGATGCCGCCGGAGATGAAGTTCCCCAATACGTTGGCGTAGTTCGGTTCATGCTTGCCGCTGTCTTTCCGCGTCCACACCGCAGTTCCGGCCGAGTACAGCGCGCGATGCAGGGGAGAGTAGGCTTCCCCCTCACGGAAGTAGCGTGGGTCTTCCTTGAACGCCACGGTGAGCACGGCGTTGCCCCAGAAATTGCCGTCAAAGGTGTCAGCGTACGAAGCTCCGAAGCGCTTCAGGTAGCCCTCCACTCCCTGGTGGAAGTCAGGATTGCTATCCTTTGCCTGTCCAATGCCGGCGACGATGCCGTCCAGGCTAAAGATGAAAGGGTCCGTTGAGCTCTTCCACATGAGTGCAAACTTTTCATGCGGAGTAAGCGGCACCACAGGACCACCATGGTTAACCGCCTGGAACTCGGGCATAATGCCCAAAATGCGCTGGTGCTCGGCCCGCTTCAGATCATAAACAGGCTGCGTCGGGGCGCTGTCCTGCCCGGCCCTTGCGGGTACTTGTGCCGATGCGGCCGAGGATTGCGGTGCTGCAGGTGTTTGCAGCAGTGACCCAGGGACGCTCGGAGCATCCGGAAGCAGTTCGGCTGCAACAGGGATCGGGCCGGCTGCCCGTACAGAAGATGCAGTTGCGCATGCGCTCACAAGCAAGAGACTGGCAGCACGCAGCAGCCGTGGACGAAAGACCATTGTGGGAGGTGCTCCTTTTGCGCTCGGCGGATTGGTACGTGCGCGGGTATGGAAAGTGACAGCGGGGTGCATGGCACCTGGGTTGCCTCCTCTAGCATACGTGCTTCGCCTGCTGTAAGGTTGCAGCTGTCTTGATAGAGCAGCACGGCAAGAGCATGAGCTGGTCGCCGCTGGAGCGCTACACGCGTCCATGTACACTGGTCCGGAGAACAGTATGGGTGAGCGCTACATGCATGACGCGTAGCGCGGGCAGATAGACGCACATGTGCGCATTTTGACGATTAAAGGGCACATGCATTGACATTCATGAGTCTATCTAGAGTGTCGATAACGTAACGTAAGGGCGCTCCGCATCCAAGATTGCAGGGTCGTTGAGCTGGCAATCGGCTTTTTCCGAGCCCCCGTATCTCTGCATGACTGAGGAGCCGCATGATTCACACCGATTCCGAGCCCACTAGCGGTCGCTTTCAGCGAATTCTGGGCGTACGGTTTTTCTGTGGGACGGCAAGCCAGACCATCGAACGCATGAAACAAGGCGGATTGCTGGTCGTGCCCGCTGCTCCGGCTCTGAAAGACCTTCCTGACAATCTCTCCTACCGTGAAGCGCTATTAAACGCAGACTTGGCCATCACCGACAGCGCGTTGATGGTGGTGATCTGGAACTTCATGAGCACAAAGCGCGTGCCGCGGGTCTCCGGACTCGAATACCTGAAGGAGTTGCTCCTGGAACCGGACGTCCGGGAGCCCGGCAACACTCTCTGGATCATGGCCAGCCCCGCGAGTGCGAAGACAAATCTGCACTGGCTCGCCACGCAGGGAATCATGGTTCGCGAGGAGGACCTGCACCTGGCGCCGATCTACAAAGGCGAGATTGTCGACGCGGCACTACTGGCAAAGATGCGGAGCCATCGCTATCAGCATGTCATTGTGACAGTGGGCGGAGGCACGCAGGAACGATTGGGTCTCTATATGAAGCGGAATCTCGACTACTTGCCGGGCATCCACTGCATTGGTGCTGCCATCGCCTTTCTCAGCGGCGACCAGGTTTCAATCCCAACTTGGGCGGATAAAAGCGGCCTTGGCTGGCTGCTCCGCTGCCTTTCCGCTCCCAAAGCCTACGTGCCGCGGTACTGGGCAGCTCGTAAACTGATTTGGCTCATGCTCCGGTACAAAACGGAGCTGCCTCCGCTCGCTGTGCCCGTGCGCGCTTAGTTCTCTCGATCCAAGCGCACCACCCAGGTATTTGGAGCAATAGAAAGGAGGGCGCAATTCGCGTCCTCCTGCTTTAAGCCACGGTGCTATCTCTTCTTGACGACTACTGGTCGTGTGTTCGCTCAAACGCTTCCGCATCACTGGACTTGGTCTCGGCATCGTACTTGGCTGCTTTGACTTTATCGACCAGGGCATTGCCGGCGTCTTTTACGTTGCCCCAGGCGTCTCGTGCTGCACCCTTCACCTGGTCTTCGCGGCCCGCTTCTTTCAAGTCATGATCGCCCACAAGCGCGCCGGCTGATTCCTCGACGCGACCGCCAACCTTCTGCAGCGTTCCCTTCAACGTATCTTCGTTCATGGATGACCTCCTTTGAGGTACCACGCATGTAGAGCGCAGCAGGATCGTTGGCGTTGCTTCCAATCGCTTTTTTTTCGCAACAATGCGGAGGTCGTATCGAATTGGGAATGAGGGTTCGTTTGCCGGGCTTCGCTCCGTCGGGTTGCCGGCTGGTAAATGGCGAAGACACGGTCAAGCCCGATGCGGCTTAGTTGGTAGCGCCATCGGGGATCGAACCCGAACTCTCCGCCTTGAGAGGGCGGCGTGTTAACCAGTTACACCATGGCGCCAAACGGGAGGGATGTCGACGGTGCGCTGCCAACTCTTCGAGTGTACCAGAAAGCGCTTTGCTGCCGCCGCCTTCGGTCAGCATGGAAGCGGGCTGGGCACAGGCTTAAGCTAACTTCGTTCCAAGCTCGCCCCACCGCGTGTAAAGTGCGTCGACGGCTTCCTGCGCCGCAGCGGCTTCACCCAGCGCAGCGCTCAGCTTTGCTGCGTCTGTTGCGACTGCCGGGTCGTCAACGAGCGCGTACTTGGCAGCGACGGTTGCCTCGGCGGCTTCAATCCGCGACTCGATCGTCTCCCAATCACGTTGCTCGAGGTAGCTAAGCTTTTTCTTTTTGCTGCTGCCGCCAGTGCTCGCGGCTTCCGTCTTCGGAGTGGCTGCACCGCGGGCCTGCTGTTCCTGCTCACGCTTCCATTCTTCCCATTGTCCGTAATCTGCAAACGAGCCGGCGCCACCGGCACCATCCAAGCCCAGTACCACGTTCGAAACCCGATCAAGCATGTAGCGATCGTGGGTGACGAGCATCATCGCTCCCTTGTACTCGAGCAGCGACTCCTCCAGGATCTCAAGCGTGGGGATGTCGAGGTCATTCGTCGGCTCGTCAAGTAGCAGCAGGTCAGCTGGCTCAAGCATCAGGCGTGCGATCAGCACGCGGGCGCGTTCGCCTCCGGAAAGTCGCTCCACTGGCTGGTTGAGCTGCTCGCCGGTAAATAGAAAGCGCGCGGCCCAACTGGCGACGTGGATCACGCGATCGCCATAGACAACCGAGTCCGAGTCCGGTGCCAGCGCGCGACGCAACGTTTGCGTGCCATCGATCTCGCGATTTTGCTCGAAGTAGACGATGCGCAGGTTGTTGGCGCGCTTGATCGTGCCGGCCTCAGGTTGCAGCTGGCCCTGAACGAGACGGAGCAGGGTGGTTTTGCCGGAGCCGTTCGGTCCGACCACGCCCACGCGCATGCCGGCAGTGACGGCGAAGTGAAGATTATCGAAAAGGGTGCGTCCGTTTTCTTCAGGGATGGAGTAGCGCAGGTCTTCGAATTCGACCAGGCGCTTGGTCTGCCGGTCGGTCGCGCCAAAGACGATGCCCGCAGAAGAAGTAGCTGCGCGCGACTTCATGCCGGTCAGTTCGGAGATGAGCTCGTTCGCGTTGTCGATGCGCGCCTTCGATTTGGTAGTGCGTGCCTTGGGACCGCGTCGCAACCACTCGGTCTCGATGCGAACCCGATTGGCGAGCGCTTCCTGGCGCCTGCCCTGCGCCTCCTGCCACTCTTCTTTTTTCTCAAGAAAGGTTGAGTAGTTGCCCGCGTAGCGGAGCATGCCATCAGGGTAGGCACGGCTCAGCTCTGCCGTTTCCGTCGCGACCGCTTCAAGAAAGTAGCGATCATGCGAGACGACGATGCAGGCAAAGGGTGCGGCCTGCAGCATCTCTTCCAGCCACTCAATACCGGCAAGATCAAGGTGGTTGGTCGGCTCGTCGAGCAGCAGGATATCTGGCTGCTGCACAGCCGCCTCGACAATAGCGAGCCGTTTGCGCCAGCCGCCGGAATACGTCACCGCCTCTGTGTCGAGTGAGTCAAAGCCCGCGCGGCCATAGATTTCCCGCAGCCGCTGCTCGCGTTCCCACTCGGGGACACCGGCGTGATGGAGTGCTTCTTCAAGCACGCTGCGCACGGTGGCGCCAGGCTCAAAGGAAGACTCCTGCGCGATGTAAGCAAGACGTGCACGTTTGCGCGTCGAAACCTCGCCCGAGTCAGGCTCGATCTCGCCGGCGAGTATTTTCATCAAAGTCGATTTGCCAGAGCCGTTCGGACCAATCAGCGCGATGCGATCGCCGTCATTGACGGTGAAGGAGATGTTGCGGAACAGCGCTTGGGGGCCGAAAGCTTTGGTCAGGTTTTGTGCAGTAAGAATCAGCAAAACGCGCTCTCTCCAACTATCTTGTAGGAATTTCGAAGGCCATGCCGATTGAAGCAGGCGCGGTCGGTTGGAAACCAAACTGCGCATAGAGCCTGTGTGCCTCGCCATCGGCGATCAGACTCACGTAAGCACCGGCTGGGGCATTCGCTTGAAGGTACTCGACCAGCCTGCCGACAATCTGCTTGCCGAGCCCGCGCCCCTGGTGCTCCGGCTCGACCGCGATGTCAACCACCTGGTAGAACAGGCCGCCATCCCCGATGATCCGGCCCATACCTACGATCTGTCCATGAGAGTGGATGGTGACGCCGAAGATGGTATTGGGCAGGCCGCGCGCCGCGCCCACTGCGCTCTTCGGGCTCAGTCCGGCGGCCACACGCAGCCGGAGGTAGTCTGCTTGCGAGGGTGCGCCGTCCAGCAGGGAGTAGTTCGCGTCGAGAGCTAACATCACTCGCAGCTCACCGCGCCGCCCCGACCGACTCAGCGATCTCCGAGTACGGTCCCTTGTGGTCATCGATCGCGCCGTGCTCAAAGCGCCAGATACGCGTGCCCACGTCGTCAATCAAATCGCGGTCATGCGTGACTAACAGCACCGTGCCCTCATACTTCTGCAATGAGCTGTTCAGCGCCACGATCGCTTCGAGATCGAGATGGTTCGTCGGCTCGTCGAGGATCAGCACGTTCGGCTTCTGCAGCATCAGCTTGCAGAAAAGCAGTCGCGCCGCCTCGCCGCCTGAGAGCGCGTCGGTCCGCTTCAGGCCTTCTTCGCCTGAGAACAACATCTGCCCCAGCAGCCCGCGGATTTCTTCCTTGGTCTTCTTCGGGTCCCACTGGTAGAGCCAGTCGAAGACCGTCGTCCCGTGCTGGATAGCGCCCGTGTGGTCCTGGGGAAAATAGCCGATCTGCGCTTCGTGGCCCCACTTTACTGTTCCGCCGTCCACTGCAAATTCCCTCTCAAGGTCCTCCATCCCGGCGAGCAGCGATTTGAGCATGGTTGTCTTGCCCTGGCCGTTACGACCCATCAGGCAGACTTTTTCACCGCGCATCACCGTTGCCGAGAATTTTTGGATGACCTTCTCCGACCCGTACGCCTTTGAGACCGCCTCGATCTCAATCGTCTGCTTGCCGCTGGGGCGGTTCTGATCAAAACGGATAAACGGGCGCTGGATGTTTGAGCGCGCAAGCTCGCTCGTCTGCAGGCGCTCGACTTCCTTCTTGCGGCTCGTCACCTGGCTCGACCGGGTACCGGCGCCGAAGCGGGCAATAAAGTCATTGAGCTGCGCAATCTTCTTTTCGCGCTGCTCGTTCTGACTCTCGAGCGTGGACCGCACCTGCGATTTGGCGGCGACCATGTCGTCGTACCCGCCCGGGTAGAGGATGATCGTCTGGTAATCGATGTCGGCGATGTGTGTGCAGACTGCGTTGAGAAAGTGCCGATCATGCGAGATGGTGATCAGCGTGCCTTCAAACTTCAGCAGGAACTCCTGCAGCCACTGGATGGACTCGAGATCGAGGTAGTTGGTCGGCTCGTCGAGCAGTAGCGCCTGCGGATTGCCGAACAGCGCCTGCGCCAGCAGCACGCGTACCTTCTGGCCGCCCTGCAGCTCACCCATCTTGCGCTCGTGCAATTCATCCTCGATATCGAGGCCCTGCAGCAGCACGGCCGCGTCTGACTCGGCCGTATAGCCATCCTCTTCACCGACTACACCTTCAAGCTCGCCGAGGCGCATGCCGTCTTCGTCGGTCAGCTCAGCCTTGTCGTAGATCGCGTCGCGTTCAGACAGAGCGGCCCAGAGTGGCTTGTTACCCATGATGACCGTATCAAGGACGCGGTAGGAGTCAAAAGCGTACTGGTCCTGACGGAGCACGCCGAACTTCTTCGGGCGCACGACCGTGCCTTTTTGCGCGTCGATCTCGCCGGTCAGCACCTTCATAAAGGTCGACTTGCCGGCACCATTCGGTCCGGTCAGACCGAAGCGCCTGCCGGGAATGAAAGAGGCGTTTACATCTTCAAACAGGATCTTTGAGCCATAGCGCATGCTCACATTGCTTACCGAAATCATGGGTGTGCTCTCGCGCGGCTTCGCGGCATGCAACGGGACAGTGCACCGGCATACCTGGCGAAGCTCATAAATTTGTAGGGAAGCGCCTACTCCATCTTACCAGCCATTGTCCAGCCCGGAGCGCGCACAATGGGCGCGCACACTCTTCAGTCAGCTGGCGCGTACCGGCGGCCGGGGCTCTACCGCTAAGATTCTGGCAGCCGTTCGGCTGCTCTCTCTACGGCGCGGCGCAGGTAAAGCTTGCGGCATCGCTTGCATCGCCCGTGCCGTTGTACTTTGCCGCCTGCGGATAAGGGCAAATGGGGCGCGTCATCACCGGCTTCTGTGCAGTGCTGTACTTTGTGGCGATGAGCGCCCCTGGAGCAGTCCCGCTCTCCACCCACTGCTCAAGCGCGGTAAAGGCGCCAAATGGCTCACCCTTGACTGTTGGAATACCAAGCTGCCCGAACGCGCTCGCCCCGGGCCCGCCAGCGCAGTGTTCCATGCCTGGCACCATGTAGAGCCGCACAAAGCCTGCCTCCTTCTCGGCTCCGAGCTTCCCGCCCACCTGCCCGTAGTAAGCGACGGTGTTCAGCGGCGAGATGGCCGGGTCATTCCAGCCGTGGTAGAGGATCAGCTTGCCTCCACGCGCTGCAAAACGGCTTAGATCGGGATCAGTCGCGTTCAGCTGTTGGGCCGCCTTGCGGTCTGCTGCCGCCACTGCGGCGTCAACATCAGCCGTCAGCGCATTCCACGATGGGTTCTCGAGCACCATGTAGCGGAAGAAGTTCTGCAGGTAGTTGCTGCCGCCCGGGCCCTCGCCTATGACCCATGCCTTCCACGCGCCGGCCTCGTCGCCCGGCATCAAGCCAGGGAAGATCAGCTTGCCGTGGCTATCGTGCCCGCCGGTGTAGATCGTCCGGAGCCACTTGACCTGTGGGGCGGTCAGGCAGGTAAGCGAGTCGCCATTCTTGCACTCAATCGTCGCCGGGTCGAAATGGCAGGCGCGCGGATCGTTCAGGATGCCATCCTTCAGCCCGTCCAACTGGTCGCAGGAGGCAAGCACCGCCGCTGTAATCGCGGGCAGCTTCATTGACGAGATATAGGCTGCAGGATCGGCAGCCAGCTGCCTGGTGGGCTCGAGACCGCTCGCGACCAGGTGTGTCCAATTATTGGCCGGCGCTCCAGCCAGGATGCCGTCGTAATCCTCCGGAAAGCGCTGCGCCTCCATTAGGGCCTCGCGGCCGCCGTCCGAGCAGCCGTCGAAGTAGGCCTTGCCCGCGGCTGTGCCGTAGTAGCTCTGAACGATGGCCTTGGCGCGATCGGTTGTGAGGTGCAGTCCCCGGTAGCCGAAATCGGTGACTTTCTCCGGGTGGTGGTAGGCCCAGCTGGCGTCCTGCGCTTCGGCCTGGTGGCCGGTGTCGGTGCCGCCGGTGGCATAGCCGCGACGCAGGTTACCGGCCATCTGGGTGTAGTAGATCGACCCGGCAAAACCGCCATTGCCCGTACCGATGAACTTGTGATTCCAGCCTGCCTCCGGCAGCCAGACCTCGAAGCGGATGTGCGAGTCAGCCGAGGGGCGCAGCACGCCGGTGACGCGGCAAAAGGCTGGCAGCTTGTCGAGCGGGTCGCCATAGGGCAGCGTCACTGTCCCAGCGGTGATTGCTTCAGCGCTGGTGATCGTGGTCTCAGGCAGCGCGAGCCTGGCGAGCGCCGGGCAGTCGGCAGCATGGGCTGGAAACGCGGAGGCAGCAAGCACAAGGCCGGCAAGGAGCGGGGCGGTCGAGTATCTCATCCGGCTGGAGTCTACCATCCGAAGGTTGCCAGGCGTACGGGCGTACGGGCGGTGTTCGTTAAACAAAGCTGGTTATCCAGAAAAGCAGGGTCATTCTCTACAGCTTGTCATCCTGAGCGAGGCGGAGGATCTGCGGTTCGCAAGGTAGCGATGACAACGATTACCCAGTGGAACGAGAGCAGCCGCTTAAAAGAATCGGCTGACCAGCAGGTTCGTCGCATAGGCCGCAACGTAGGCCAGCACGGTCATGTATGCGAACTGGATCGCTGGCCACTTCCAGCTGTTCGTCTCACGGCGCACCACCGCCAGCGTCGATGCGCACTGCATGGCAAAGGCGAAGAAGACCACCAGCGCCATCGCGCCGCCCAGGGTCAGGTCATGGCGCAGTGCCTGCTGTAATCCCTCGGCCTGCGTCGCCGGGTCTGACCCGTAGAGGGTCCCAAGGGTCCCGACGATCACCTCGCGGGCGATGATCGAAGAGAGCAGGCCGATACCGATCTTCCAATTAAAGCCAAGAGGCCGGATCACCGGTTCAATGAACTGGCCAAGGCGCCCGATCAACGAGTGCGCCAACTCTGGGAAGCTTGCCCCGCCGCGCCCAAAGTGGAGCGGGATATGCGAGAGCACCCACAAGCCGAGGGTGACATAAAGAATGATGGTGCCGGCCTGCTTGAGGAAGACGCCTCCGCGGTCATAGAGACGCAGCCCGAGAGAGCGCAGGGTGGGCAGACGGTACTGTGGCAACTCAAGGATGAACGGCGCCGAAGAGGCCTTAAGCACGGACGACTTGAGCAGGCGCGCGGTAAAGAGCGCGGCCAAAAAGCCAAGCACGTAGAGCCCCAGCATGACTGCTGCCTGCAGGCCGAAAAAGCCACCCAGCAGACGTTTGTTCGGCACAAAGGCTGCAATGACAAGCAGGTAGATCGGCAGCCGCGCCGAGCAGGTCATAAACGGTGCCACAAGAATAGTCGCGAACCGGTCGCGCTTGTTCTCGATCGTACGCGTGGCCATGATCGCCGGCACCGCGCACGCATAGGCTGACAGCAGCGGGATGAAGGCCTTGCCGTTAAGTCCGATCAAACGCATCACGCGGTCTGCGATAAGCGCCGCCCGCGCCAGGTAGCCAGAGTCCTCAAGCACACCGATGAACAGGAACAGCAGCAGGATCTGGGGCAGGAAGATGAGCACCGAGGCCACACCCTTCCATATACCGTCGATCAGCAGCGACTGCAGCCAGCCCGGTCCCAGCAGGCCGCCGACCTTGTCGCCGAGGCCGTTTAGAAGCTCCTGCGACCAGTCGCTAAACGGCAGCCCGACGGAAAACACGGTCTGGAAGACAGCGATCACCACGATGAGGAAGATCAGCGGCCCGGTCACCCGGCCAAGCAGCAGGGCGTCCAGCTTGCGCGTCCACTCGGGCGAGAGCGGCGCCTTGTATTTTGTACGGGTCGAGATGCCGGTGGCCCACTGGCGATAGGAGCGCGCGTTGCCCATCACCGGCAGCTCCAGGCGCTGGGGCTGAATCTGGACCAGGCTCTCGCCGTGGGCGCTGTTCTGGTCTTTGGCCGCCAGAAAGCGTGGAATCGCGTCCAGGCCAAAGCCCCGAGCCGCGCTGATCTTTGCTGCCGGTACCCCGAGCTCCTGCGCCAGCGCCAGCGTGTCGACCTCGCCACCGCGGGTCTCCATCAGGTCAGTCATGTTCAACAGCAACAGCGTCGGCAGGCCCAGGGCAAGGATCGGTGCGGCCAGCATGAGCTGTCGCTGCAGGTGGAGCGAGTCCAGCACCAGCAGGACCGCGTCTACCTCGGGCGAGCCGGGCATCCGGTTGGTCAGCACATCAATGGCTACGCGCGCGTCTTCTGACCGCCCGTCGAGCGAGTAGATGCCTGGCAGGTCAATCAACGTCAGGTCGGCTCGGTTGACCCCGCTCATCTTGCCGTAGTGTTGCTCGACGGTCACTCCAGGGTAGTTTGCGACCTTTTGCCGCAGACCAGTCAGGCGATTGAACAGCGTCGACTTGCCGGAGTTGGGGGGACCGATGAGCGCGACCGTGCGTATCCTGCCGGGAGCCCGAGGCCCGATGGGCAGGTCGACCACCGCAGTGGCGTGGCAGCTCATGCCGTCAGCTCGCGCCGCGTTCCGGCATTGCCACGCCGCTGCAACCACTGGCCCAGCCGTCCACGCTCACGCTCAGGCGCGGTAGGCTGCGGGGCTGAGACCGAGATCAGAATGCCGCGGGCTGTCTCACGCCGAAGGGCAATCTCAAAGCCGTCGATCGCGTACACGGTCGGGTCGCCGGTCGGCGCGCGCCGCACTGCCAGCACCCGCGCCTCGGGCACAAAGCCCATGTGCATCAGGTGGTGCTGCACCTCGTCGGGGAGCGTAAGCTCTTCAACGATCCCGACTGCACCGATCTTCAGCTGATGGAGTGATGTCACGTGTCTGCTGACCCTGCCTGATCATAGCGCAATCCCGACTCGAATGATCGCATTTACAGGAAGCTGGTTTGCGTCATACTCCAGAACAGGAGAATCGATGCCGATCAACGCGCAGCAATTGCTGAAAACCGTGCGCGCTGCCGAGCCGCCCGGTGAGCTCAGTCCCCTGGTCGAGGCCATGTGGTGGCAGGCGCACGGGGACTGGGAGCACGCCCATCGGATCGCGCAGGAGATCACCTCGCGCGACGCCGCCTGGGTGCACGCTTTCTTGCATCGAGTGGAAGGGGACCAGCCAAACGCGCGTTACTGGTATCGCCAGGCCGCCAGACCCGAGTGCCACTTGAGCTTGGAAGATGAGTGGATGAGCCTGGCAGGGACCCTGCTCGAGGCAGCTGACCAGAAGCCGTAACGCTTGGGCGGGGCACGCTGCCTTGGACTCAAAAACAAGAGAGCCGCAGCCCTGGGGGACAAGGCGTGCGGCGCTATGTTGCCTGGAGTGGGATGGAGCAGCAGGCTCTACGCGGCGGAGAAGGCAGAGATAGCCGTTGCTTCATCGTCTTTCACGTCGAAGACGGTGTACAGCTTGGTGATCTGGAGCAGGTCGTGCACCTTCTTGGTCAGGTTGAGCAGCTTGAGCTCGCCGCCCTGGTTCTTGACCGTAGTGTAGGCGCTAACCAGTTCGCCCAGGCCTGAGCTGTCCATGTAGCTCACATCGCCCAGGTTTAACAGGATGTGCTTCTGGCCCTTGGCCAGCAGCTCCTTGACCGAGTCACGCAGCTGGATGCTGCCTTCCCCGAGCACGATGCGGCCGCTAAGATCCAGAATGGTGACGCCATCAACCTGGCGCGTGCTGAGCTTCATGCTGCTCATCGAGTAATTCCCCCTTTTAACTTTCCGCAGGTGCGGTTGCTAAGTGTTTGACCAGTGTGAGCTCAGTGCCCGGATCAAGCTGCCTGAAATGTACCTCATCCATAAACGAACGGATGAGAAAGATGCCGCGCCCCGAGCCGCGCAGCAGGTTCTCCGGTGCGAGTGGGTCCGGCAGGGTAGAGGGGTCAAGCCCCTTGCCCTGGTCGGCCACGGTAAAGATGAGCGACGAGCCATTGTTCTCAAAGCTCGCGGTGATCTGCTTGGCTGCATCGCCGCCATTGCCATGCATCACGGCGTTGACCGCTGCTTCCCGCACCGCCATGCTGATGCCGAAGAGCTGATCCTCATCCATGCCGGCCTGGGTCGCAAGCTCGGTCGCCGTCTGCTCGACCCTGTCCACGCTGGCCAGTGAAGATTCGAGCGTGAAGGTGATCCGGCTCTCAGATGCGGTCAATGGCTTTCTCCCACTGTGCAGCATAGGCGCCTCACTGGGATGTCCTCTCCTGCTGCGTGCCGTTGCAAAGCAGCTCGGCAGCACCGCGTCGCCCTACTCCGTTGCGCCGCTCGAGCTTCAGGTCGGAACCTGCCGGCGTTGCGAGTAATGGAATCGCCCGTCCCCGCAGTTTGCTTGCTCGTTGCAACCTTGTCAAGCATCGTCGCGACCGTAGCAAATTCGAACACAGAGCGTACCCGTACACTGGACCTGGCAG
Source organism: Candidatus Babeliales bacterium (assembly GCA_964658255.1). Classification (GTDB taxonomy): domain Bacteria; phylum Acidobacteriota; class Terriglobia; order Terriglobales; family Acidobacteriaceae; genus EB88. The sequence goes on along the minus strand of CAZZYO010000007.1, from coordinate 4,043 downwards.
GCAGAGGCCGGACACGCGGTGCGCTTTGCTGCGGCTTCGGATTTCGTCCATGGGAGAATGAGTCGTCGTGAAGCGCCTGCTACCCTCCCCTCTCTCCTCGCTCGTTCTGCTGAGTGGACTCAGCTGCTCGGGTATGGTGGCAAGGGCGCAAACAACTACGAGATACAGGTCTACGGGGCCGACACCATCGCTCCGCGATCGACCATGGTTGAGTTGCACAGCAACTACACCGCCCAGGGCGCAAAGGCTTCGCCGCATTCCACCCTCGGTGCAGATGCGCTCTACCCCACGGATCACGCCGAGCATGAGACCGTCGAGATCACGACCGGGATCAACGACTGGTCCGAGGTCGGCTTTTACATCTTCACCGCCGAGCGAAGTGGCCAGGGCGCGCAATGGGTCGGCGACCATATCCGCCCGCGCGTGCGCGTGCCAGACCGCTGGCACTGGCCAGTCGGAGCCAGCTTGTCGATGGAGTTCGGCTACCAGCGGCGGGTCTTCTCAAGCGATACCTGGACGCTCGAGCTGCGACCGATCCTCGACAAGCAGCTGGGCCGCTGGTATCTCGCGACAAACCTTGCCGTGGACCGAAGCTTCCATGGCGACAGCGTGCCGCTCGGGGTCACCTTTGCGCCTGCAGGCAAGGTGGGCTATGACTTCTCGCGGGTCGTTTCGGCAGGCCTTGAGTACTATGCCGACTACGGCAACATCACTGCGCCTGACACCCTGCACAACCAGCAGCAGCAAGTCTTCGCGGTGACTGATTTGAACGTGTCGCCGGAGTGGGAGATCAACTTTGGTGTAGGCATCGGGCCGACCGCGGGAACCGATCACCTCATTATCAAGGGCATCCTGGGGAGGCACTTCAACTGGGGGCACCAGCCGCGAGCGGGCGCCTCGGACAGCATGCCATGAGCCGCGACGCAGATCGCCGCTTTGATCGCCGCGCCCTGCTACGTGGCGCTGCAGTCTTGGCGGGTTCCGCCGCGCTGCGCCCGCTCACCCTGGCGCAACCGCCGTCCCCGCCAGACTACCGGCTGCAGATCGCTCCGCTGGCGCTCGAGATTGCGCCCGGCAAAATCATCAGCACCTTCGGCTACAACGGCCAGGCACCCGGACCACTGCTCCGCTGGCCCGAGGGCAGGCCTGTGCGCATCGCCGTGACAAACAGGACCGATGTGCCGGAGACCGTGCACTGGCATGGGATGTTCAACGCCTCAGAGATGGATGGCGCGATGGAAGAGGGGTCGCCGATGATCGCCCCCGGCGCTACCTTTGAATACGCTTTTACGCCGCGCCCGGCTGGCTTTCGCTGGTACCACACCCACACCTACGCGGGGCATAATCTCAAGCGGGGGCAGTACGGCGCGCAGTTCGGCTGCTTCTACGTCGAGCCCCACGAGAACCCCGGCGCGTATGATCGTGAGCTCTTCCTGACATTGCATGACTGGCAGGGTTACATGGGCGGCGGCGGCGACGCGACCATGGACGTGCTCTACGATTATGCGACCGTTGATGGGCGCATGCTCGGCCACGCCGACCCGGTCCGCGTGCGGCAGGGTGAGCGCGTCTTGCTGCACCTGTTAAATGCCAGTGCATCGGTGACGCACTGGATGGCCCTGGCTGGGCACTCGATGAAGGTGGTGGCGCTGGACGGCAATCCCGCTCCGCGCACCGCAGACGTCGACGCTGTGCGGCTGGCGCCGGCTGAGCGCCTGGACCTGCTCATCGAGATGAACAACCCGGGCGTGTGGGTGCTCGGCGAAACACGCGACCCCATCCGCGCGGCCGGCATGGGCATTGTCTTTGAGTATGCGGGCGCAGGCGGCGCTCCCCGGTGGATCGCTCCGCCCGAGAGCGTATGGGACTACAGCCTCTTTGCGCATCCGGTGCCGGTCGACGCCTTGCCCGACCACCGCATCCCGCTCCTCTTCCAGTCCAGGTTCAAGGGGCATGGCGACTTCGACTACTGGATGATCAACGGGAAGTCCTATCCGCACACCGATCGCATCCCGTTGCGGCAGGGAAGCCGCTACCGCCTGGTAATGACCAACCAGAGCATGGATGATCACCCGATCCACCTGCACCGTCATACATTTGAGGTGACCAGCCTGGCCGGACGCCCGATGTCAGGGCTGCGCAAGGATGTGGTTGTGGTGGCCGCGCACACTGCGGCCGAGGTCGACTTTGTCGCTGACAACCCGGGCCGCACGCTCTTCCACTGCCACCAGCAGAGCCACATGGATCTTGGCTTCATGACCCTGTTCGACTATGTATAAGTACTTGGGTGTGAGCGCATGCGTGTAAGCGTCCGGAGAACTTACAGCAGCTTGCCCGCAGCCAGGTCGCGCACCAGGTCGCGATCGGCAGCCAGGAAGTCAAAGCTGGGCAGGTCGCGCAAGGGGCACCAGTGCATTGCCTGGAAGATCACGTTGCGCAGCTCGCCTTCAAACTGGTGTACGACAAAGAACTGCAGGTCGACCGCGCCTCCGCTGCGATAGGTGTGTCGCAGGCGGGCGACGCGGCTGCCGATGCTGGCGCGGATACCCAGCTCCTCGTCGAGCTCCCTTGCCAACGCCTGCTCCGGGGTCTCGCCGGCTTCGATCTTGCCCCCGGGAAACTCCCACTTGTGCGCCATCGGCTGGTCGGGACGGCGCTGGCAGATCAGCACTTCGCCACCACGCAGAATCAGTGCTGCCGCCACGTAGCGAATGTTCTTTGCCTCGGGCATGCCGGGGTGCGGGCGCCGTTCCGGCGGACCTCCGAGATGTCTGGTGTGCCCCATGCTCATGTAGCTAGGATGTGCGAAGAGCGCAATCCGTCCGCTTGAGTGCTCCGGCGGAGTGCATCCGGCGTTCTGCCAAATGAAACTAGGTTTGGCTGCCCGGTTGGGCAGGCCCGGTTCCCGGCGCGACTCGAGGAAAAAAGCGCGCCCAGCCCCTTGTGCCGGCGATGCTCGCGAGCGCGGGGCGGGGATTGACGGCGAACGCTTTCCGCGCCAGCCCCAGCATCGCTGCGTCGTGCACCGAGTTGCCAAAGACCACGTCGGGGCGGGGCAGTCCCGCTGCTACAAGCGCCGCTGCCTTGGCCTCGTCCGAAGGCACGGCAAGCAGTGTGTCCGTGACCAGTCGCTCACCTGCTGGCCCGGTCGCGACGGCGATATCAGCGGCCAGGATCCGCTCGGGCAGGATGCCGAATGCGCTTGCGCCGCCCGCCCAGACACCAGCCTCCACGACCCAGCGATTGGTCGAGCTGACCGCCCACAGCTCGACACCGCGGGCGTGCAGCGCGCGGACCAGCGCCAGCATCTCCGGAAAGATGAAAGGCAGCACGTGCTCACGCACAAACGTCCGCGCAGCATCGATGACGAGCGCCTCGGGAAGGCCGGCGTACAGCTGCACCATCTCGCCGCAGATGGCGATCTCATCGACCTGGCCTTGCTCGTAGAGGCTGTATCGCTCCAGGATCCAGGCCTCCCGCTCCGGCGAGACGAGCTTCTGGGCGAGCGACCAGTCCATAAAGGCCTGCCCGGAGTCTGGAGCCCAGAGCGTGCCGTCACAGTCGAAGACTGCGGTTTCCGGATCAGCATCGAGCACCGCCTGATGGAACTGTTCGGCCGTGTACTCCACCTGCTACTTCACCGTCACTGAGATACCTACCGCAACGTTGCCGCGGATCGCGTTCGAGTAAGGGCAAACCTCGTGCGCGTGGGCGACCAGTTCTTCGGCCTCCGCCTGTGCAAGCCCTGAGACTTCGACCGCCAGCTCTACTGCAAGCAGGAAGGGACCGCCTTCCGAGAGCAGCGAGACCGTCGCGTCGACAGCTGTGCCGGTCAGTGTTTGCCCCTGCTGGCGCGCCGTGTAGAGCATCGCGTTCTCAAAGCAGCTGGCATAGCCGGCTGCGAAGAGCTGCTCCGGGTTGGTGGCGTTCTCGGCCCCGCCAAGCTTTTTTGGCAGCGCAAGCTTCAGTTTGAGCAATCCGTCCGAGGACGCAACGTATCCGTCGCGACCACCTTCTGCGCGAACCTTGGTGCTGTAGATGAC
>CAZZYO010000006.1:0-66063 GCA_964658255.1 Candidatus Babeliales bacterium | reverse complement strand
GGAGCGGTTCGCGGAGTTGGTGATGGGGTGAGTTGGTCCCAGGGAATCCTCCTGGTAGATCGAGTAAAGGATGTGTAGTGCTCCCTATGCTGAGGCCACGTTGCTCCAGGTCAACCACCCCATGGCCCAGGTGCAGACAGTCGCCGCGGGCTGCTATTCTGCCCCCATGCGTCTCCCCCCGCTCTTAGCGACTCTGTCGCTTGCGCTGCTCGCCTCTTCTTCCATTCAAGCTCAAACAGATGCCTCCATGCCGCGCATCGCTCGCCAGGGCGACCGCTACGCGCTGATGGTGGATGGTGCGCCGTACCTGATGCTGGGCGCGCAGATCAACAATTCGAGCGCGTGGCCCGGGTCGATCGAGAAAGCCTGGCCGGCGCTTGAGGCTATGCACGTGAACACGGTCGAGGCGCCGGTCTACTGGGAGCAGATGGAGCCGAAGCAAGGCAGCTTCGACTACTCGGCGATCGACATGCTATTGGCCGGCGCGCGCGAGCACAAGGCGCGCCTGGTGCTGCTCTGGTTTGCCACCTGGAAGAACGGCAGTCCAGGCTACACGCCGGGCTGGGTCAAGCTTGACCATGCCAAGTATCCCTTCCTGGTCGGCAAGGACGGCAAGCACTACTTCTCCATTCCGCCTTCGGATACGGCGCTGCTCGCGGCAGATCGCACAGCATTTGTTGCGCTCATGCGGCACCTGAAGCAGGCGGACCCGCAGCATACGGTCATCATGGTGCAGGTGGAGAACGAGTCAGGCGTGTGGGGCACGGCGCGGGATTACTCGCCGGCGACTGAAAAACTTTTCGCGCAGCCTGTGCCGGCTGCCGTGCTGAAGGCAATGGGCAAGACGCAGGCAGGAAGCTGGGCCGAGGTTTTCGGCGACGATGCGGATGAGTTCTTTCACGCCTGGTCGATCGCTTGCTACATCAACCAGGTGGCCGAGGCGGGCAAGCGCGAGTACCCGCTGCCCTTGTACGTGAACGCGGCGCTCAGGAATCCGCTGCATCCCAGCCGGCCGCCGAGTTTTGAGAGCGGAGCGCCGACCGATGACGTGCTGCCGATCTGGAAGGCAGCTGCGCCGGCGATCGATGTGCTGGCGCCCGATATTTACCTGGCTGATTATGCGAGTTACACCAAGGTGCTCGAGCTCTACCATCGGCCCGACAACGCGATGTTTGTGCCTGAGACGGGCAACGCTCCGGCTTATCCGCGGTATTTTTTCGCGGCGCTTGGCGCGCAGACGATCGGGTGGTCGCCATTCGGCATGGACAAGACCGGGTATGTGAATTATCCGCTGGGTGCGGCGAAGATCGATGAAGAGACACTCGCACCCTTTGCGTTGAACTATGCGCTGGTCGGTCCGATGCAGCGGGAGGTTGCCGCGCTCAGCCTTGCGGGCAAGGTGCGCGGGACAAGCGAGAGCCCGACCGAGCACGTGCAGCGGCTGGAGTTTGCGCCCGATGGTGACAAGCCTGCGCGGTGGCGGGCGGTGGTGAGCTACGGGATGCCGGCGTTTTACTCGTCCCGGCCAGCGCCGGGCAACAAGACGCCAGAGGGTGGCGCAATGGTCGCGCAACTCGGGCCGGATGAGTTCCTGGTTACCGCTGTTCATGCCAAGGTGGACTTTGAACCGGTCACCGAGGCAGCAGGTCCGGACAAGCCGCAGCGTCTCTGGGCGGTGGTGGAAGAGGGGAGCTACGTGGATGGCAAGTGGCAGTCCACGCGCATCTGGAATGGCGACCAGACGGATTACGGGTTGAACTTCACCGACCAGGTGCAGGTGTTGCGGGTGAAGCTGGCGACGTTCTAAGGCGAAGCAGCAGGTCGGCGTGAACCGCTTGAAAAGAAGTAGCACAGGGTGCCTGCCATGAAGCCGGCAATGCCGGCTGCCTGCTGCAGGGTAAACGCGCCCAGTACAAGCAGCTCCGCAGCCCTTGGGTGTTGGAGTTGCCCGAGCAGAAGGGTCGCCAGCCCTGCGCAGCCGAGCCAGCATGCGGCCGCCGCTCCCGGCAGGGCGCGAAGGGCCAGCCACGTAACAGCAACGGCCAACGCCAGGTGCAGCGTTGCTGCGTAGAGCGCGACCGTGCGCTCCGGCGAAGTGCCTGCTTGGAAGGCGCCGAGGCTGGCACATGCCAGCGCAATGCCGGCGCCGGGTGCAAGTGCATCGAGGACGCGAAGCCACGGCAGCTGCCAGGCCGATATGTAGCCGACACCGGCACAGATGGCTATGACTGCAGCACCGTAGAAGTAGCGCTCATCGCGGATGGTGGTGAGGCCGAGCATCCAGACCGGGTGGGCGAGGAAGTCCTGAAGGTTGAAGGCGACCACCAGCATGCGCTCGGCAAGGAAGAGGGTGAGCAGGCCAGTGAGACCCAGGTTCCAGATGCGATCGGCAGGGATGCCCTGACGCGCACCGACGGAGCAGGAGACAAGCAGCCCTGCGAGGAGGCCAATAGCGACCAGGACGCCTTCTGTTGCTAAGGTGAGGCGGCCAAGATGGAAGAGGATGGGGTGCATGGCGGGGTGGTCTGAGTGGGCCTGCTTGTGCGTTGCAGATGGTGTGCTTGCTGGTCGAGCGAGATGAGAGCGAGACGCAGATGCTTCGCTTCGCTCAGGCTGACCGGTTTACTGCTGGGGGCGTTGACGGGAACTGTATCGACCGAGGGAACGCCAACTCAAGCAGCTGAGGGAAGATGGCGCCCTGCAAGGTGGTTTGAGTAACACGGTGCTGCGACCCGGGTAAAAGACTGAAGGCGTCCTCTTGCTGGCGAAGAAAAGAAGCTCGTGTCCAAGGGAAGAAGACCGGCCGGAGCCGCCGTTCCGAGTAGCTGTGACATGAACCGCCGGGAGCGGAAAGAAGGTGAAAGACTGACCCGCGGGGCCGTACACGAGTGTGCCGGTGAACCCGTCCTAAGACGGTGGGAACTCTCCGCGGCTCTTTAGGCATTCCGAACTGGCGGACACTGCACACCGAGCCGATTGTCGAGTCGAGCTCCCTGTTCAATGAATTATAGGTTCAACCGGCTTGTACTCCATGTACCTGCTTTGCAGGCCAGTCTTACAACTCGGATGCTAGCGGCACTCGGCGCGGAATGCAAGCGCCTGGACGGGAACGGAAGTAAGCGCGTGTTTATCCGGTGCGACGTGTATCATGCGGGCCCGGAGACGCCGGCGGCGCATCGCTCAGCACCTCGTCAAGCAGGCCGTTGAGGGAGTGGGTCCGGTTGCGGCTGGCCTCGACCTTGCCGGTGAGTGCATCATGTCGCTCCTCCAGCCTCAGGAGCTCGTCCGCAACATTGAGCGCGGCGAGCACGGCGACACGGAGCGAGTCGACTGTGGTGCCGTGCGAAGCGACAGCGCGCATCTTTGCATCCACCAGGTCGGCCAGCCGCTGGATGTAGGCTGGGTCCTGCCCACGCAGATGATAGGTCTGGTCGTAAATTTCAACGGTGATGTACTGGTGATCAGCTGGACTACTCGTTACGGGCATTGACTGTGCTTGCTCCTTGTGACCTGCTGCTCAGGCGGAGGGCTGCTGCGTGGCGCCGAGCTCAGCCATTTGCTCTGTGAGCATCTGGACGTTCCTGTAGGTGCTGAGATGGTCCTCAAGCTGATCGAAGTGCCTTTCGGTTGCTTCCAGCCGGTCGCGAATCGCGCGCATGCCAGCTTGCGTTGCCTGGCTGCTTCCTTTCACAACGCTGCTGCGTGATCTGCTGGCATCTTCCCTTGCTCGCACCACGTTACCCAACCTCGTCCAGCTGCTTCATCATGCGCTCGACTCGCCCGCGTACCTGCTCCCGTTCGCTTTCCAGGGCTTTTGTGCGAGCCTCGGTCTCGGCGAGCTGGGCTGATTGCTCGTCAAGAAGCTGCTGCAGGGTTGCTGCATTGCCCTCGGCTGTGGCCCGGGCCGCGCGCTCGGCGCGTAGCAGTTCCAACGCCCGAACAACGCGCTGCTCGAGGATCGAGAAGTCGTCTTCGAGGGGAGCGTCAGCGGCGTCAGAAGGAGTGAGCGCAAAGGTGGACATCGGGGACCTCTCGCCTCAAAGTATAGCCCCGTAGGCCTGCCCACCTGTATCGAGTCCTTCGCCGCTCCATTTCGGCACTAACCCCGCGCTACCAATGTCGAGCCTAGTAGAATGGAAGCAGCGTACTCCCAGCGATTCGCGCGCTTACGTGCGCGCTTTCGCTTGGCACCGCGACCCACCCTATGGCAGACGATCAGAATCCGCAATTACCTCTTGGCGATGGCGCCGACAGCAACAGCGACAATCCAACCGGCCCTACAGGCCCCGGCGCGGCCAACCTTATCTCGATCAATATCGAAGACGAAATGCGCCGGTCGTATCTCGACTACTCGATGTCGGTCATTATCGGTCGTGCGCTGCCTGATATCCGCGACGGCTTCAAGCCTGTGCATCGCCGTGTGCTCTACGGCATGCACGATATGGGCCTGCAGCCGAACAAGAAGTACACCAAGTGCGCCAAGGTCGTGGGCCACGTGATGGGCAACTATCATCCGCATGGCGACGCCTCCATCTACGACACGATGGTGCGCCTGGCGCAGCCTTTCTCGCTCCGCTATCCGATGGTGGATGGGCAGGGGAACTTTGGCTCGATTGATGGCGATCCGCCTGCGGCCATGCGTTATACCGAGTCCAAGATGGCCAAGATTGCTGGCGAGATGCTGGCCGACATCGATATGGAGACGGTGGACTTTGTGCCGAACTATGACGAGTCGACGCTTGAGCCGAGCGTGCTGCCTGCGCGGATTCCGAACCTGATCGTCAATGGTTCGAACGGCATCGCTGTCGGCATGGCGACCAATATTCCGCCGCACAATTTGACCGAAGTTATCAACGCGACGATTACGCTCGTGAATAATCCTGGCGCGGGACTGGCCGAGGTGCTCGAGCACGTGCAGGGGCCGGATTTTCCTACTGGCGGGTTCATCTACGGGCGGTCCACGATTGCCAATGCCTACCGCACCGGGCGTGGCCGCTTCCTGATGCGTGCCAAGTGCGCCATTGAGCAGATCTCAGGCGCGCGTAGCGCCATCATCGTTACCGAGATCCCGTACCAGGTAAACAAGTCGCGACTGATCGAGCGCATAGCCGAACTTGTGCAGGAAAAGGTGATTGATGACATCGGCGATGTGCGCGACGAGAGTGATCGAGACGGGATGCGCATCGTCATCGAACTCAAGCGCGGATCCGAGCCACAGATCGTGCTCAACCAGCTTTACAAGCACTCGCAGCTGCAGGAAAGCTTCTCAATGATCTTCCTGGCAGTCGTGAATGGCCAGCCGCGCGAGCTCGCGCTGCCAGACGCGATCGGCTACTTCATCGAGCACCGGGTAGACGTCGTGCGGCGGCGCACGGCCTACCTGCTGCGCAAGGCACGCGAGCGCGAACATATCCTGATCGGGTACCAGATCGCGCTTGATCATCTGGACAATGTGATTCGCATCATCCGTGGTTCCAGCTCCCGGTCAGACGCTCGCGAAAACCTGTACCAGTTCTTTTCCGGACGGACGATCACGGTGCGCGGCAACGCCTTCGAGGGCATAACGCTTGATCCGGCGAAGTACCTGACGGACGGGATTACTATCCTGCCTGCCACGCTGGTGCTGAGCTACAGGCAGATCGACGCAATCCTCGAGTTGCAGCTTTATCGCCTGACACAAATCTCCATCGACGAGCTCCTCCGCGAGCTTGGCGAAGTGCGTGGCAATATCGCCGAGTACGAGTCCATCCTGGCGTCCGAGCCGAAGCTGCGCGCGGTCATCGTCAAGGAGCTCGAAGAAGTTCGCGACAAGTATGGCGATGCGCGCCGCACGCAGATTCTCGACGAAACAGCCGAGCTGCAGCTTGAGGACCTGATCGCTGACGAACAAGTTGCAGTGACCGTTTCGCATTCGGGCTACCTGAAGCGCACGCCCATCTCTATCTATCGCCAGCAGAAACGCGGCGGTACGGGACGGCTGGGCATGAAGACGCGCGAAGAAGACTTCGTGCAGCAGCTCATGGTCGACTCCACGCATGCTTACCTGCTCTGCTTTACCAACACCGGTCGCGTGTACTGGCTGAAAGTCTACGAGATTCCGGACGTTGGCGCCGCGGGCAAGGGCAAGTCCATGGCGAGCCTCTTGAACCTGCAGCCGGGCGAGCAGGTGCGCAACGTTCTGCCGGTACGCAATCTTGAGGAGGAAGGCAAGTTCGTCTTCTTCGCTACCCGCAAAGGCACGGTCAAGCGTACGCCGCTCAAGGACTTCTGCAACGTGATGGCGCGCGGCATTATCGCCATCGGCATTGACGACGATGATGAACTGATTGGCGTCCGCATCACGGACGGCAAGCAGATCGTCTTCCTGGCAACGCATGACGGCATCGCGATCCGCTTCAACGAGAACGACGTGCGCTCCATGGGCCGGCCTGCGTACGGTGTTCGCGGGATTGACATTGCGAAGAACGACTACCTGGTCGGCATCGCCATCACGCCGGCCGAGCGCACAGCGCACCAGGATGGTGGCAACACGCCTTCGCTCATCCTGACGGTCACCTCAAACGGCTTTGGCAAGCGCACCGATGTCGACGAATACCGGCTGCAGTCACGGGGCGGCAAGGGCGTCATCAATCTGAAAACAACAGCGAAGAACGGCAAGGTGAATGCCATTCAGCTGGTCGATGAAACCTCGGAGCTGATGGTGATCTCGCAGTATGGCAAGATCATCCGCATCGACACCAAAACCATCCGCGCCGCCGGCCGCTCGACCCAGGGTGTCAAGCTGCTCAACCTCGACCCGGAAGACAAGGTCGCGGCGGCGGTTGTCATTCCACCGGAGGAGCTGAAGGACGACGCGCCGCCACTGCTGCAGTAGGTATCTCTAGCCAGGAAAGGGGCGCCCGGGAGACACCGCGCCCCTTTCCTTGTTCCGCGCCCAAATCATTATTCAACGAAATGGAAAGTGTAGGCCTTTCCAGTGGAGCCGCCTGCTGTAGGGCCCGAAATGCCAGGAGCCAGAAAGGCATACTGCCCAGGTGTCAACGGGGTTGCAAAGGTAATCAGATAGGCACGCTTTGGCAAGCAGCTTCTGGTCAAAAGCCATCCTGTCGCGGTTTGCGCCGCCAGACGAGTGGAAGACGCCGCCAGTCATCGTGCGAAATTCGCGGGCATCGCTCTTCTCATGCAGATGAACGAGCTGATACTCAGTTGCTTCCACCCCTTCTGGAGTCTTTACGAGAAACTCGAGCGGTGTGTTTACGCTGGTTGAGCTCGTGGGCGTAGGAGACGGGAGGCAGAGCGCTGCTGGCGCCGAGGGCAATGAGTACTGTAGCAGGTAAAAATCTGCTTCCGACCATGAGCTACTTCCTGTGCCAATGAAGTGTGATCGCAGGGCGTCAGGTGCTTGCGTGCCATTTGGCCCAAAGTCGGCGCGGGGTCAGGCGCTGCATGCAGCGCCTGACCCTTTCCTCGCGCGTAGCGGTCGACAAAGCCAGCGCTCGGCTCTACACTCCTCCGTGAACTTGCGCGCAGGAGGAAAAAGCACATGGAGCAGGCATCGTTGTCACACACTGAGGGAACCGGAGCGCCCGCTCTCTCACCTGGCGGCCGCATCGCCGCGGCGTTTGTCTCCCCCACCGCATTGTTCGAGGACATCACGCGCAGCACGAGCTGGTGGCCGGCCTTCCTGCTGCTCACACTCGTCAGCGTGCTTTTCTCGTTGACGGTGCAGAAGCAGGTGGGCTGGACCCGAGCCTACGAGACCATCCTGCGGCAGACGCCGAAACAGGAAGAGCGCTTTGCGCAGATGCAGCCTGCCCAGGCAGCCCAGGGCAAAGCCATGGCCGGCAAGTTTGTCGAGGTCACGGCCTACGGGTCGCCAATCATCATCCTGTTGGTGACCGGGATCGTGGCCGCGGTGCTGCTTGGCACGCTCAACTTCGCGTTCGGCGGCACGGCGACCTACGGCCAGCTCTTCGCGGTCTACATGTACGCGAGTCTGCCCTTCGCCATTCAATCGCTGCTGGGTGTGATCGCGCTATTTGCCGGCGTAGACAGCGGAGCGTTCCTGATCTCCAATCCTGTTGGTTCGAACCTCGGCTACTATCTCTCGCCGGATACGGCCAAGTGGCTGATCGCGCTTGCTACGTCGCTCGATCTGTTTACGTTGTGGGTGCTTGTGCTGCTGGTGCTTGGCTGCTCGATCGTGGCGAAGGTGAGCCGGGCGTCGGCGGCAGTTGCAGTCCTGGGATGGTGGGTGCTGTTTGTTTTGATCAAGGTGGGAGCAGCGGCGCTGCAAGGGTGAGCGCTGCTGCCGTTAGTGCGCAGTAGCAAGGGCCACCGCGGATCCCTGCATGGTGCATCAGGATGCACCATGCAGAGTGCCCCGCTGCGGGAGCTACTGGGTAGGGCTCTCCGCGGTGAACGCTGAGCAGCACGGCTTCATGACTGGCTGAAACTCCATCAACTCAACACGCGTGCCGTCCGGGTCATAGAGATTCGCCTGCCACTTGCCGTCCAGTCCCATCTGCGGTCCGTTATGCTTCGGGCTCAGACGGTTCTCCGCCGTCAGCACCGTCATGGCCTGCTCCATGTTGTTGACGCCCAGCGAAAAGTGGTTCAGCACGCCGAGTTCGCCCGCATCCACGCGCGCCAGCGGAGTCGTCGAGCCGTCGCCCACCAGCATGTATTCGAGCCAGTCCGGTCCGTTCGGCGCCTGTAGCGAGACCCAGTCGACCTTGTCCGGCTTGCTCGCGCCGTACCAATAGGGGCGAAAGCCAAGCACTTCATGGAAGAAGGCGTCCTCGGCAGCCTTGCTGTGCACCATGTAGCCGATATGGATGATGCGGTGGCTGATCGCTGACGGCGCCCCCTCGCCCCCGGCCGGCTGGACGAACTGGACCGTGTTGCCTTCCGGATCCTTGCTCTCAAACCAGGTGCTGCCGCCAGACTGGTGCAGCTCTGAGAGGGCAGGCGCGTGGTGCGCGGCGAGGTACTGCCGCAGGCCGGCCGCGTCGGTCGTGTTGAAGGCGACGTGGTCCATGCGGCTGATGCCCTGACCGGCCGGAAGCGGGAGCACTTCCACAAACTGGGTCGGGCTGAAGTAGTAGCGAGTGCCCTTCGCGTTTTCGGGATCAGTTCCCTTGGTCGCCTTCAGGTCGACCGTGTAGAAGTGCTCGGCGGCAGCTGCGTCCGTGGCATACACACAAAGGTGCGAGATGCCGGTGATGCTGGGCCGGGGAGACTGGGCCACGAGAGACGAGGCCATCAGAAGCACTGCGGAGAATAGACCGAATCGTTGCATAGGGGCTCTCAGGGTGAGGTGCGCAGTCGCTGCGTGTTGTTGACAGTAGCAGCCACCGGGTTGGCTTGGCGAGTTGCCTGCAAACCTCTCAGCTCTCATCCTTGATGACGTGATCAAGCGCCGCGGTCGCCGTGCCAAGCACAGTTCGCTCGCGAAGCATGGCGGGTGAGAGCCTCAGGCTTTGCTCCAGGTCCTCGGCAAAGTCAGCCTCGATGGTCGCAGCGAGCTCAGGGTCGAGCACGGCCAGGTTCACCTCATCGTTCAGCGCGAAGGAGCGATGATCGAAGTTGGTTGAGCCCACAACACTCCACTGCCCGTCGATCGTCATCAGCTTGGCGTGGATCATCGCTGGCTGGTACTCGTAGATCGCAGCGCCTGCCTCAAGCAGGTGGCGACTGCTGCGCCGGCTCAATCGCCGAACGGTCGGATGGTCGATGTGCGGTCCAGCCGTGATGATCTGCACGTCGACGCCCCGATGCTTGACCGCCTCCGTCAGGGCCTGTCGGGCGCTGCGGTCGGGCAGGAAGTAGGGCGTGGTGATGCGGATGGTCTTGCGAGCAGACTTGATCAGCGCCTGGAAGAGGATGCGCGCCGGGGTCCCGCCACCGTGCGGGGTGCTTGCAACAACAAAGCTCGGTACGCCATCAGGCAAAGCGCGAAATGCGAACTGCGCCGCGCCGGAGAGGATCTCCCCCGAAGCCTCAAGCCAGTTCTCGGAGAAGGTAGAGATCAGCCCGGCGACCGCCTCGCCTTCCACGCAGAAGAAGGTGTCGCGCCATGCGGGATCACGGGGTGAAGCGTAGAGCCAGCGGTCCGCAACGCCTGCGCCCCCGATAAAGCCGGTCTGTCCATCAATGACGATGAGCTTGCGATGGGTGCGGTTGTTGGCCTTCTGCCAGGTGTCCCATCGCACCGGGTGGTACCAGCGCATCTGGCCGCCGGCTTGCTGCAGTGGGGCAAAGTAAGAGGTCGGCGTCGATAAACTGCCCAACGCATCGACAATCACGCGCACGTCCACCCCTGCCTGGGCGCGTTCTACCAGGGCCGCGAGGAACTCGTCGCCAACGGTGCCGCGCTGGAACTCGTAAAACTCAAGATTGATGGCGTGCCGGGCCCGGCGGATGGCATGCAGCTGCTCAGGATAGAACGAGGGGCCGTTCTTAAGCCTGGTGATACGCGAGTGGCGCACAGCGCCGCCGGTCACGAGCGAGAGAAACTGCAGGAAATCAGGGGAGTCGAGAGCAAAGGTCGCCTGCTCGGGCATGGAGTAGGGGAGGGCGGGACCAAAGAAGTTGAGCAGGGTACGGGAGCCGAAAAGTACCAGTCCTGCGGCCCCGATGGTTGCCAAAGCGCGGGTCGCGATGTGCGAGCGGGAAGTAGACATGCATCGCCAAGAATACGCGTGCCGGCCCTCTGCTGAGGAGCCTTTGGAACGGAAGAGTCACAGGGACGGCCTTGCCTGTTACCGATGTGACGTACCGCATGTGCCTGGCTGCTCTGATACTTGTACTTGGACTAGTAATGGTGAAAGCCCTGTGGGAGCATGCGCCATCAATCAATGTAAGCTGCACCGCCAGGCGATCCCAGCCTTTCTCGTAGACGAGTCGGGGCAGGACCTGATTGAGTACGCGCTCGTGGCCGCGCTGATTGCGCTTGGGTGCGTGTCGGCTGTGGGCGGGCTGGGCACCAGCATCTCCAACCTGTACACGACTGTGACCAGCCGGCTTACGAGCGCTACTTAGCGCCTGCTTAGACCCGGACAGCTGCCAATTTCAGCGGGAGCCGTGAGCCAGGGTCATTACCGAGAGCGCCGCCTGTCCAGCAACGCAGAGACCTGCGAGCGTGAAAAACAGCCGGCGCTGCCGCGTCTCAAAGACATCGGCGAAGACTCCGCCGACAAACACTAGCAGGAACGGGATAGCCCACACCCAGGGCTGGCTCTCGACACCGGTGGTCTGCAGGACGAACAGGAATGCAGCGATGGCAAGCGGGATGGTGTTGCCGAAGTAGCGGGAGCGGCGATTGGTCACCCACAGCGCCAGCGTGATTGCGGCTGCCAGGTTGATCCCCGCATTTGAAGGCTTTGCCAGGAAGATGCGGGCCTCGGCAGTTGAAGCCCAGAGCAGGGCCGCGCCCGAGCGGAACAGGTAGCTGTAGGGCTCCGGGTGAAAGCCGTAGCAGGCAAAGACCAGCAGCAGCCCGGACACTGGCCAAAGCAGCAGGAGCGTTGGCAGGTAGGCTCGCCGACCCTCGGCCAGGTAGGCCATCAGCAAGGCCGCAAGCACCAGCCCTACGAGCATGGCGGACAGGTGCGCCGCCGCGGTAAAGCCAAAGATGACCGCAAGCAGGAGGATGCGCGGGCGCCACTTGCGGGCCGGGCCATGCATGGCGTGTGACACGCCGATAGCTGTGTAGACCAACGCAAAGAGTCCCAGGGCCGCAAGCATTTCCGCCCCGGGGCGTGTCGCGGCGGCGACTACAGGAGGCGCGAAGCAGTAGAGGCCGAGCGATACGTAGCCGCCACGGTTGCCGTACAGCCGCCGAGCTACCCACCACAGGCAGCCACCGAGCGCGAGCGCGGCAAGGGTGAAGGGCAGCAGAACAAGATAGCGGATCGCGCCGAGCTCGTGACGCAGCTCCCACGTGGTTGCGGAGGAGGACTCGCCCGCGGAGAAGCGCGCGAGCGTAAGCGGCAGGCCGGCAGCGCGGTAGGCCAGGATGCCGTCCCGGATGTTGCCGCACGTCGTGTAGTAGCCAGGGATGCCGTAGGCGTTACGGCTGGGTGTTCCGACAAGGTCGGCCAGGATCGTCGGTCGTTCCCACACTTCGCGGCCGCACTGCGCGTAGCGGTAGTCCTCGGTCGTAAGCGTGTGGTGGTCGATCACCCACAGGCATTGCGCCAGCAGCGCCAGGAGCAGAAGTGCGGCCATGCGCTGGGGATGGTTAAGGCGAAACTTGCGCAGGCGGTGCTTGGCTGGCGGTATCAAGGTCTATGACAGTGTAGAGCCAACAAGCCGGGAGCGACCCTTAGCTACGCAGACGACCGCCTATACCCTCAACAGCGGCGATGATGCTTTGCGACCAGGTCTGCAGCTCCTCCTCGCGCAGGGTGCGCTCGGTGGACTGAAAGGTGGTCCGCAGGAGGAGGGAGAAGTGGCCTGTGGGGACCTGCTGATTTTGCGCCGGGCGCAGCACCTCGGCTGGGGCGAAAGCGGTCAGGTTTGTAAGGCTGAGGCTGTGGATGGCAGCTTCGACTTCGGCATAGGGCGTGGGGTCCGGCAGCAGGAAGGAGAAGTCGCGCCGCACCGGCTGGTAGCGTGACAGCTCACGCGGCACAGGGTGGCGCAGCCCCTGCGCGTACAGGCGGTCCAGCCGCAGCTCGCCAAGCAGGAGCGTGGCGCGGAGCTTGCGGCGTGCTGCCAGATCCGGGTGGACTTGCCCGAAGTAGCCGATGGTCGACCCGTCGATGACCAGCCGCGCGGAGCGGCCGGGGTGCAGCCAGGCCGGCATCAGGCCGGAGTCGGCGGGGAAGCGGTCGTAGTAGAGGCTGCGGCCGGCAAAGCGATGTGCTACCTGCTCGAAGATGCCTTTGAGGGTGTAGAAGTCCGCGGCGTGCAAGCCGAGCGAGCCGGCCATGCCGATCGCGAGCGACGGGCGCTCGTCCACCCGCTCGTTCGCCCGGGCGTCCGGTTCACTGCTGCGGGCGCTTGCGCTGGTCGCGGTGAAGACGGTACCCATCTCGAAGAGGGCGATGTCCTCGACGTCGCGATGGAGGTTGTGCGCCAGCATGGTGAGCATGCCGGGCACCAGCGACGGGCGCAGCATCCCTGCTTCCTCGCTGAGCGGGTTCTCCATGGCCGCGGCCGCATTGGGTTGGGCCGTAAAGGTAACTGCGTCTGTCGCTGAACAGAAAGTGCTCGAGATGGCTTCGTTCAAGCCGCAGGCCAGCAGTGTGCGTCGCACGGTGCGCTCCGCGGCGGCATGGGGCAGTTGCTGCACCGTTCCGGCAAAGGCCGGCAGCGTGTTCCTGAAGCGGTTGTAGCCGTAGACGCGGGCGATCTCTTCGATGAGATCGATTTCTCGCTCGAGGTCAAGCCGCCAGCTTGGCAGCGTGACCACCTGCGATGGAGCAGCCACGCTGCGCGCGTCCACAGCGCTGTCATGCTGAGCAGGGCGAAGGATCTGCGGTTCGTCGTTCGCGCGAGAAGGATCAATGCCAGCTCCTTCGCTTCGCTCAGGATGGCCTCCAGTTTTCACCGTCACAGATTCCAGGGCGGAACTGAGCGTGCAGCCGAGCCCAGTGAGGATAGCCTTGACATCGGGCGCGGTGATGCCCTCGGGCAAGTCGGTCGGACCAAGGATGCGGTGAACCTCGCAGAGTGCGAGCGAGATGGCAGGGCGGCTGGCGGTGCGGCGCTCGGCCTCGGCCTGGATGATGTCGATCAGGTCGCCGCCCGTGTAGTTTTCGATGTGGCCGCCGGACTCGAGCAGTATGCGGGAGACCAGGGCCGAGGCGATCGGCGCGGCGTTGAAGTCGGCGCCGCGCTCAAACCGGTGCGAGGCGTCGGTGTGGAGGCCGTGGCGCTTCGAGCTGCGGCGGATCGTCGCGGGGTCGAACCAGGCGGCTTCGACAAGCACGTTGCGCGTCGCCGGGGTGATCATCGAGTCCCAACCGCCCATCACACCAGCGAGGCTCAGCGCCTTTTCTTCGTCGGCGATGACCAGGTCGTCGGGGTCGAGCGTGCGGTCGACGCCGTCCAGGGTGCGGAGTCTTTCTCCCGTGCGCGCGCGGCGGACGACAATCCCACCCCGGAGCGTGTCGAGATCGAAGGCATGGGTCGGCTGCCCGATGGCCTGGGTCACGTAATTGGTCGCGTCGACTGCGTTTGAGATCAGCTTCTGCTCCAGCAGCCGAAAGTGCTCGGCGACCATGCCGGTCGAAGGCCCGATCGCAATCCCCCGCAGCACCCGCGCCGTAAACCGCCCACAGAGCGCGCGTGCGTCGTCGTCGACCCGGACCGGGAACGGCGTCGCCGCTGCTGGCGTCGGCCTTGCTTCCGGCAATGAGGTTTCAAGCGGCCGGAGCGCCAGGCCGTAGATCGTCGCCGCCTCCCGAGCGATGCCGTAGTGGTTCATCGCATCGACGCGGTTGGTAGTGATGTCCATCTCGAAGAGCGACCCGGCCCCCGCGCCGTGCTGCGGCGTGAGGTCAAAGATGCCGTCGACTGCGATGCCGCGCAGGGTCAGGTCTTCGGCAAGCTGCGCGTCCGAGACGGGCAGTTCAGGCAGGTAGGAGCGGAGCCAGGTGGTAAGAACTTTCATTCTTTCCTTAGTACCACAGAGGTCTCGCGCTGTCGCAACGGGATCATCCAGTAGGTGGCGAGCAGGCGATCTTTTTCGTCAAGCGGAACCAGCTGAAATCCATGCCGCTCGTAGAGGCGAATGGCCCAGGTTGCGGCAGCCCAGGTGCCCACCAGCAGGAGGCCATGGTTCTTCCCGCACAGCGCGCTCAGCAGCGCGCCCCCGATGCCGCGGCCCTGGTCTGTCGAGCGGACGTAAGCGTGGCGGATCAGCGTCGCGTCCTTTACGGTCTGCAGCCCCATCACGCCAACCAGCGCGTTCGCCTCTGCCCAGCCCGAGAAGACGACTCCCGCTGCGAGCTCCGCGATCAATTCTGTGCGGGACATGTAGGGCTCGTGCCAGCAATCGTCCGGGATGACGCCGCGATAGGCCTCGGCGGCTTCGTTGATGATCGCATGGATAGCCGGAACGTCTCCGTATGTCCAGGCACGAATCATGGCAGCTCCGCTCTGTATCTATCCCCAAGTAGGCCGCCTTGAAGCAGGCCGCAGTTGGGAAGCTTGTCATCCTGAGCGAAGCGAAGGATCTGCGGTTGGCTTTTTACGTTTGCGCAAGGACGCCGTTTCTTTTGGATGAACCGTTCGCTCCGCTCCACAAAGCAAGGCAAACCGCTCCTCCGTTGCAAGGCAAGGTCAACCGCAGATCCTTCGCTTGGCTCAGGATGGACATTTCCTGCAGGGATTGGTGGAGTAGCGGCTAACCAACGTCTCCAACGCGAGACTTGGGGTACCCGGCCTTCGGAACGGGGAACTCTCACCCAGCATGTTTGAACTATATTAAGAATGCCGTAAGTGTCCAAGCTGCTTCGGGGGAAAAGTGTGAACCGTAGAAGTTCATATCGCCGACTATTAGGCAATGGAAAAGCAGCTCTCCTGGCTGCAATCGAGATCTACAACAAGCCGCGGATTGATTACCGCGACGAGTGCTTTGTAATTCTTCTTCTTAACGCTTGGGAGCTCATCACTAAAGCGCTGCTCTCTAAGAATGGCCACAGCATTTTCTATCCAAAGCGACGCGGCGAGCCTTATCGCACCTTTTCCCTGCTAGATGCCTTTCGCAAGGCTGAAAGGTTCGTTCCCAAAGGCTTGGTTAAAGAAGCTGTTGGTTTGAATCTCGAACTCCTCAGTACTTACAGAGACAATGCTGTGCATTTCTACAACACTCCACAGTTCGGCTCGGTCATCTACGCTTTGGCGCAAACAAGCATCGTTAACCTGCGCGATTTACTCAAGGAAACATTTAAGTTGGACCTCGCACACGACATCACGTGGCACTTGATGCCTCTCGGCCTGCACACGCCTATCGATCCGATTGAATATATATCCGGGCGTACGCCTAATGTGAAACAAAGCGATGCGGTCAGGCAATTCCTGACACGGATAGCAGAATCAACTCAATCTCTTGAGTCTCGAGAACTCGATACCTCCCGTCTCCTAACAGTTTTCAACGTCAAACTAGAATCCGTAAAGAAAATAGGCAACGCTGATGTTCTGGTCGGAATTCAGAACTCTCTTGATTCATCGGACGGTCCACTGATTGTGACAAAGGCGATCGATCCGAACGTGAGCCATCCGCTACGCGCCAAGGATGTTGTAAATGCCGTAAGAGTGCTACACGGGAGGGCGTTCACTAGCTATGTCCTTCAAGCAGTCGCTTGGAAATACGGCGTTAAAAAGAAGCCAAACTTTTGCTGGCAATCCAGCGTTGCTAATCTTGTCAAGTACTCTCAAGAGGTTGTCACCTTCATCAACAGATTGACTGAGGGAGACTTAGAACTTGCATTAAGGGAGTACAAACAAAGAACCACGATGGCTGCTGCTGTTCCGGCTACAGCCATGTTGCCGCTTATAGCTGAGCCTCAGAAGCAGATGAGTGCTTAGAGGCAAGGTGTGAATTGCACGCTCCTCACCGAAACTGCTCCAGAAATCTAACGTCCCCTGAGTACAACAACCCAATATCACTAATCCCGTACTTCATCATCGCGATGCGATCCACGCCCATGCCGAACGCAAACCCGCTGATCTTCTTCGGGTCGTAGGCCGGCTGCTTTTGTTGCACGAAGCCGAAGACCGCCGGGTCGACCATCCCGCAGCCCAGCAGTTCGATCCATCCCGAGTGCTTGCACTTCCGGCAGCCCTTCCCTCCGCAGAACGGACACGAGATCTGCACATCCGCGCTCGGCTCGGTGAAGGGGAAGAACGATGGAAAGAAGCGCGTCTTGACGTTTGAGCCAAAGAACTCGCGCATGGCGTGGTCGAGCGTGCCCTTGAGGTCGGCGAAGGTGATGCCCTCACCCACGCAGAGCCCCTCGATCTGGTGGAAGACCGGCGAGTGCGTCGCGTCCGACTCGTCGTTGCGGTGCACCTTGCCCGGGATCACGATCTGCACCGGCGGCGGCTGCGCCTCCATGGTCCGAATTTGTACCGGAGACGTGTGCGTGCGCATCAGCAGGCGCTCGCGCAGCGGCTTGCGGGCCTGGTGGGCAAGCACGAGCGTGTCCTGGGTGTCGCGGGCGGGGTGCCCGGGCGGAAAGTTCAGCGACTCGAAGTTGTAGTAGTCGGTCTCAACCTCGGGGCCGACGCCAACCGAGTAGCCCATACGCTCAAAGACGGCGACCATCTCGTGCATGGTCTTGATGAGCGGGTGCTCGGCGCCGAGGGCAGCCTGCACGCCGGGGAGGGTGATGTCGATCGCCTCGGCGTCGAGCGCGTGCCCGCTCCCAGCATGCGCCGCCTCTTCCAGCCGGCGCTCGATCGACGCCTTGAGCTGGTTAAAGCGCTGGCCCAGGGTGCGCTTGGCCTCGGGCGGTGCCGCCTTGAGCCACGCCTCTGATACCAGCTTGAGACGGCCCTGCTTACGCCCCAGCCAGTGCAGGCGGTACCGCTCCACCTCTTCCGGACTCGTCAGCGTTTGGTTCGCTTCGCGGGTAAGCGCGTTGAAACTCGCTTCGAGCGCAGCCTCGGCGTAGCTGGTGAGCGTTGGTATGTCCTGCGGGTCTGTCCGAGCTGCGGGATCTGTCTGCATCATGAGCGTTCAGGATAAACGAAACGTATGGCTGCGCCGCTCGCTGCCAGGGCTTGGTGGATGTTGCGCTCGCGCCGCAGTAGGGAGAGAGGCGCGCTCGACGTAGAGAGCCGACCGCGCGCCTGCATCCGTAGTAGCCCGCTGGGGGAGTGCTGCGAGGCTTGATCTACGTTTTGTGGAAGATGCCGAGCCTGTTGCCCGTGAGGCAACACGCCTGGTCATCGAGGAGTTTTCAGTGGGCAGATGTTTGGATTGGGCTGCTCTTTGGTATTCCAAGAGCCCTGCTTTTAAAGACAGCCTTCGCGTTGGCGAGAGCGTCAGCGGAGAAAGGAGCTTTGACGCTGATGGTCGTCCCGCCTACGGAAAGCTCCTGGAAGGTGAGAAGGGTGCTGACGTACACCTGCCCGGATGCGCTTTGAAAACCAGGTCCAATCGCCGTGCCGGAGACCCCCTGGTTGACCGCGTTGAAGAAGTAGACCGTTTGGCTTCCGCTCACGATCGTGCATTGGGAGTAGGTGCCGCTCTCTGAGAAGAGCAGCAGAGGCAGGATAGAAGCGTCCAGGTAGATGGTGGCGTCGAGCAGGTTCTCTGTCTGATCGACATCGAAGTTGAACGCGTACACAGAGGCTGAGAGCGCCGGCAGGTAACTACCGCTGGTTGCCGGGCAGGAGAAGGTGGCGATTGTTTGGGCTTGGAGCGCTGGAGCGAGCAGCCCCAGACAGGACATAGCAAGTACGAGGGACTTGGACTTCAAAGAGCAACTCCGGGTTAGAAGGATTAGGCGGGAGGGGCAGCCGGAATACTTCGCGCGAACCAGGGGGGTGTTTCGCACGGAGCCATTGTGCTCAGTTCGGAGCCGAGAGGCAACCTAAATCTCAGATTTCTGGAAGAGGGGCTGAACCGGGCTACTGGAACTGCTGTATCCTGTAAGGGCCGCCTAGGCAGGATTTGAGGTGTATTCCATTGGCAGAGGTTCGCGTGCAGGAAGGCGAGCCGCTTGAAAATGCATTGCGGCGCTTCAAGCGCAAGGTGCAGACCGAAGACATCATCAAGGAAGTGAAGCGTCACAGCTTCTACCTGAAGCCCGGTGAAAAGCGTCGCGTGAAGGAAGCGCTGGCGCGCAAGCGGAATCGTAAGAAGGCCCGGAAGGAAGCGGATTAATCCTCCTCAGGGTTGAAACACAACAAAAAGGCCCAGCGCACGCGCTGGGCCTTTTTCGTTTTGGGGCTGGGTCAACAGGACGAGCCGGCATCTGGTCCGGCCCGCCCTGTCAGCTTCAGAAGTAAACCTTCCCGCTGAGCTGGGTCACGCGCGGCTGATGCTGCACCGCGGTGATGGTGCCGAAGGTGGAGCTTGCATCGACGCCGGCAAAGCCGTTCGTGTCCAGGTTGGCATCGCCGAAGTTGCCATCCGGGTTGCTGAACTGCGTGTGGTTGAAGACGTTATAGCTCTCGATCCGCAGCTGGATGAAACGGTTTTCGTTTGCACCCGTGAAGTAGATGTTTTTTGAGACCTGCACGTCTGTGTTGTTGAGGCCGGGCCCGTGATACTTGTTGCGGCTGATGTTGCCGAAGGAACCAGTAGGCTCGGTTGCAAAGCTGGTCGCGTGGAACCAGGCTGACTTGCCGCTTTGAGCAAGATTAACGTTACGGGGATCGATGCGCTGTATGCCCGCGACCTGGAGAGGCACGTCAGGGCAGGCATAGAAGGAGGTGCCGGCAGAGCAGTAGAGCGAGTAGGACACGCCGCCCCCGTAGGAGATGTCATAGGGGAAGCCGGTAGCGAGAGTTTCAATGCCGCTGATTTCCCAGCCGCTGCCAAGCAGGTTGGTGACTGTCTTGAGGGCTCCGCTGCCGCCCTTGATGGTGGGGACAACATAGACCGGCGAGAAGACAAAGCGGTGGCGTGCGTCGTAAGTGGAGTTGCCGTAGTTCAGCGATGGTTGGTACTGGTTGTAGCCGCGCGTGCTTTGGCCGGTGGCAATGGAGCCATAGCCTGAATCCTCGTAAGAGGAGGCGTTATCGAGAGCATGGCTATAGGTGTAGCTGGCCTGGAAGAGCAGTCCGTGGGTGACGCCCTTGGTTGCGCTTGCCTGCAGAGAGTTGTAGTTTGACGCTCCCTCGGTAGAGATCAGACCAACACTCGGAAAGGTGTCGCTGTTGCCGTAGAGCGAATGCGTCGGGTAATTCAGCGACTGGGTATCGGCGCTGCCTACGCAGCTTGGATCAGCCGCACACGCAGCGTGGCCGGTGGCGGTGATCGGATTGCCTTCGATAGCAATCTGCTCATGGCGGCCAAGAGAGCCGACATAGCTCAGCTTGGCGATAATCTGACTCGGCAGCTCACGCTCGACGGTCAGCTGGAAGTTCTCTGAGTAGGGCACCCGGAAGCCTGCGGCGTACTGGCTCAGGCTCAGCGGTTCAAACGGCGTAAAGTCCACCGCCTGTCCGGGCTTGGCAAAGGTTGCCGGGAACTTGTTTGGGTAGACTGCGCCCGACTGGACATCCTGGTAGGGATTGGTAAAACCGGGCTTGAGTGCGCCATAGTCTACCGCACCAGCGGACGACAAGCCGAACGGTGGGTCACCCAGGTTGTTCAGGGACGTTTCTTCTTCTGACCGGTTGAAGTAGATGCCAAAGCCGCCGCGAATCGACATCTTATGGGACTGCCCGCCGGACAGGAAGCCGAAGTCCGGCGAGTAGGCGAAGCCGATGCGAGGACCTACATCCTTGAACGCGGTCACAGCGCCACTGGCATCGTTGCAGCCAGGGTCACCGGGATAGTTGAGGGCGAGCGGCGCGGTCGGGAAGACCTTCGACTGCTGGCCAGGAATGAAGCAGGTGACACCCTCGCCGCCGTACTGCTTGTTGTGGAACGCCGTGTCGATCTGGTATCCCACGCCGTAGGTGATGTTGAGGCTGTCGGTCGCCTTCCAGTTGTCCTGCCCATATACATAGTGCTCATAGGCATAGGCGTCGATGCGGCCGCCGGCACTTTGGCCGTAGCTGTTGGGAACGCCGAGCAGGAAGTCAACCAGCGAGCTCCCGGAGCCGATCGAGTTGCTGTTGGTGAAGCCGTAGGTACCGTTGTTGTTCGAGTAGAACGGGTTGTCGACATTGAAGCGACGGCCGTCATAGCCGAACTTGAGGGAGTGGCGGCCAGCGACCTTGGAGAAGTTGTCATCAAGTTGATAGGTCTGGTCGACGCGCGGCTGTGGCCCGTTGTTGCTGAAGCCGAGCGTGAAGTTGTTGCCCACGGTGATCCGCGGCAAACCGGCAACGCTTGGGTTCTGCGAGGTAATGTCAAATCCCACCGAGGATGGCTGAACGACCTGTTGCGGCGACACAGCACCGTAGTTGAAGCGGGTGTAGTGCGCACTCAACTCGTTCAACGCGGAAGCACTGATCTGCCGGGTGTAGGAGGCGGCATACTGGTGGATTTCGCTCGTATTGACGTCACCGAAGCCAGGCAGCGTGGCTCCCGTGAACGGAAGTACGTCGCTGGTTGGATTGTGCTGGAAGACCACCACGCCCCAGATCTGATCCTTCGCGGTCGGATTGAAGTCGATACGGCCGATTCCCTGATCCTGCACCGTGGCCGTCGTGGGATTGAACAGGTACAGGTTGCCGGTCGCGTTGGGCAGCGGGACATAGGTCTGAAGCAGCTTTGCCGCGATGGGATTGAAGCTCGCTGCGCCGCCGGGGATCTGCCCTCCGGCAAAGCACGCCGCATAGGTCATCCCGGTGCAGCCGGGGATGTTGATCGTGCCAGGGATCAAGTGGGTCGAGAAGTTGGTCCCGGTGAAGTTACCCGTCCGCTGCTCCGCCGAGTAGACGATGTTGTTGTTGACCGACTGGGGGCTCGTGGAGCGGGTGCCCTGGTAGGAGCCGAAGCCGAAGAGCTTATCGCGCAGGATCGGACCGCCGAGCGTTCCGCCAAACAGGTTCTGGTGGAACTTTGAAGGCGCGTTCTGGAAATAGCTCTTCGTGTTGAGAAAGGTATCGCGGTAGAAGTCGAACGCGTCCCCATGGACGTGGTTGGTCCCGGTCTTGAAGGTCGCGCTCACAATGGCGCCGGAGTTGCGCGAGTACTCGGGGTTGAGCGAACTGGTGATGAGGTTGAACTCGGAAAGCGCGTCGGGACTGGGTGAAAAAGTGAGTCCGTTCAGAGGCAGATCGTTGGTATCGGTGCCATTGAGCAGGAAGCTGGACTGCTGGGCCTGGGCGCCGTTGGCCGAGTAGGAGGCGAAGCGATCGCTCTGCGCCTGCACACCCGGAAGAAGCTGCTCGAGCTGGGTGAAGTTGCGTCCGACCAGCGGCAGCTCAACGATCTGCGCTGCTTCAACCACGTTGTTCAGCTGCATGTTCGACGTATCCACCTGGACTGCGTCCGCGGCTACGGTAACATTCTGCTGGTCGCCGCCAACTGCGAGCTGGACCGGCTCCACGTACTCGGTGTCGATGTCGAGCCGAATTCCATTCGCCGTGAAAGTGCCGAAACCGGGCCCCGAGGCAGAGATACTGTAGGTGCCAATGGGAAGGTGCAGGAACTCATAGGTGCCATTGCCCTGGCTTTGGGTGGTGAAATTGACACCTGTCGATACGTTGGTCGCGGTGACGGTAATGTCCGGGATCACTGCGCCCTTGGGGTCAGTAATGATGCCACGGATCCGGGCGGTGACGTCCGCTGCATGAGCGGACCCGAAAGAAGCAATCGCCAACGTGGCAACTGTTAGCAGTTGCGTGGCAAACGAACGGTTCATCTTCAAGAAAGATCCTTGGTGAAGAGGGTTTGCACCGGGAGCGTTGGGCAGTTCGCGGCGTGCTCCCCTATCTAGCAATCTCAAGTCCAAAGTGGCATCGAGTATTCATGCAGATGCAAGTTACTTAAGTGTCGGGAGTTAGCTTCGGGCTGCTAGGGATTGAGGGCGGCGCAGGCGGGTCGCGTCTTGCAAAACTCACGGGTGGCGAGGTCGTTTATACAAATAATGGTAGGGAAGGAAGCCCCAGCAGGTCGGAGACTCGAGGCTGCGTCACGAGGCAGCCTTATCTCCCTGCGATGATCACGCGTTTGCGATCTTGCTTGCGCTGGCTGGCATGCTCGCCGCCTTGCGCTTCTTGTCTTCATGCGAGATGAGCAGGGCTTCAAGCTGGTTAAGCAGGTCGTGGGTGTTCATTGGCTTGACGAGCATCTTGTCGACGCCTCCGTCTGACCACTCGTGCCCCGGCAGGGGGAATGCGGTCAGCATGGCTACTGCGGGCTGATAGGAGGCCTTCTTGGCCGCCTGCACCACTTCAAGGCCGGCGGTTTCGCTCTCCATCCTCATATCGGTGATGATCATCTGATACTGGTGGGTCTTGATCTTGGACTTGGCTTCTCTCGCCGAGGCAGCTGTCTCCACGTCAAAACCGCTGATCTCAAGAACCGCCTTGAGAGTGAGCAGGATAGTGAGTTCATCATCCACGAGCAGAATACGTCGCTTGTTCGCCACTACTCCTCCTGGAGGGTGCAGATTGTGCGGAAAACGTTGCTTCAGCGAGGCCGATTCTAGCAGTTGCCGAAGGCACCGTGGGTCATTTAGCGCACTTTGGTGACCTCAACAACTGGCCTGGCGGAATACTGCGGAGGTGTACTGGGATGGTTCATGGGCGTAGTCTGCTGGATCAAGCGCGTGGCAACATAACCAGCCATTCCGGAGCAGAACGGCCCTTGTATCCTGCACCCACTGACAAGAGCAGACCGGCTGGCCGGCCTCAGCCCGCGTTCAGCGGTCACCCCGAGCGGGTGACCTGCGCACCTTAACGACGCAAGGCCTTTGTGGCCCGGTGATAGACTGTTACCGAGGGTTACGCGCCCGCACCTGTTCCGGAGGGAATCATCGACAAGCGTTCGGCCAAACAGTTCATCCGCATCAACGATAAGATCCGCGCACGCGAAGTTCGCGTGATCGACGAGAATGGCGAGCAACTCGGTATCCTGCCGCCCTTTGAGGCCTTGAAGATCGCCCGCGAGCGCGGGCTTGATCTGGTTGAAGTCTCGCCGAGCGCTGTGCCGCCTGTGTGCCGCATCCAGGATTACGGCAAGTTCCTTTACGAGAAGGATAAGAGCGATCGCGCCGCTCGCAAGAAGCAGAAGATCATCGTCATCAAGGAAGTCAAGTTCTCGGTTACTGTCGATGAGCATGATTACCAGACGAAAAAGAACATGGCCGTGCGCTTCCTTGGCGAAGGCGACAAGGTTAAAGCTTCGCTGCGGTTTCGCGGCCGCCAGATGGCCCATCGCGACCTGGGTTACAACATCATCAACCGGCTGATCGTAGATATCGGGGAAACCGGCGTGGTCGAGTTTATGCCCCGCATGGAAGGAACGACGCTCCACGCGATCATCGCTCCCGGCAAGAAGATGATGGCGGAGAAGGAAGCTGCCTCGGCGGCGGCGAACGCGAACAAGAAGGCACCCCGGAGTGCTGCGCCTGACGGCAGCCCCGCGAAGCCGGCGGATCTCGTTGCGGAACCAGCCGCTGTTGCTGGTGCGCAGCCCAGCTAGGCCGCCCAGCTAAGCCGGTTTGTCAGTGTGGCGGAGTGCAAAGCTCGGGGGCAGTTGAAGCTCCCTGGCCGCTTAAGGACCTGCTGATGATCGTGCCTCGCTCTCTCGTCTCGTGCCTGGTTCCCGCACTTCTCTTCTGCAGCAGTCTGGCATCCCTGGGCCAGGCCGCGTCTACCGAAAGCATCCCCGCGCACGGCGCCGCCATCCCGCTCTTCAATGGCGTGAATCTTGACGGCTTCGACATCTTTCTCAAGACCAAGGGCCTGAACGCCGATCCTGAGCGCATATTCCGCGTTGAAGGCGGCGCCATTCATGTCTCGGGCAAAGAGATGGGCTACATCATCACCAAGCGTGCCTATCAGAACTATTACCTGCGCGCCGAGTTCAAGTGGGGCGAGGGCACCTTTGGAGAGCGGGCGGGCCAAGCGCGAGATAGCGGCATCCTGTATGACATCGAGGGTGACAACAAGGTGTGGCCCCGATCGATCGAGTTCCAGATCACCGAAGGCGGCACGGGCGACTTCTGGATGACGGATGGCGCGGCGCTTACCGGCCGCGATGGCAAGCGCGTCACCGGGCCGCCCGGCTCGGCAATGAAGATTGATCGCTTCGGCAAGGGCCCATCGAAGAACGTGACCGGCTTCCGCGACCCCGTAGGTGAGCTTGAGAACTTGCATGGGGAGTGGAACACGCTTGAGCTGGTCGTCAATGGTAGCGACATCAAGCAGTACGTGAACGGAAAACTCGCCAACGAAGGGACTGAACCTTCGCCGGCAGCAGGCAAGATCCTTTTCCAGTCAGAAGGCGCCGAGGTGTTCTTCCGCAACCTGGTACTGTACCCGATCAGCCAGTAGCCCCGACCGCTTACTGCTACCGCTACCGAGGCGTCGACTGGCAGGAGCCCAGCACGGGATCACTACGCTCAAAGCGAGATGCTGGTTCGTTCCATCGATAGCTCTGGCACCTGGCTGAGTGACCATGCAGCTGCCAGTCCGCCGCTGTTCCGTGCAGTTGGGGGCTTGGGATGCGAGCAGCTACGGTCGTGAGAGTGCCGACGGGCTCGTAGCTGCTTCCGGCAGAGGAGAGGGGAAGCAGGCGATCTTCAAAGGTCCGCTGCGTGACCACGCAGTATCTCGCAGCTGAGACGTTGCAATCTCGGTGGCGTCTCTCAAAGGAAATTAAGGGCGTCAGTTGTCCCTGGTGCACGCGAAACCGTGTCTCGTGCTGCACGTACAGACCGCTCCCTCCGCCGCTCGTACGGAGTACCAGCTCCAGGTGCGAAGGCTGGACTGGATTTTCAGGCCACGCAGACAGGGTGAGGAACTCGGCGAGCGTCGGGTCGTAGCGACATCCGCAATCGATGGCCGCGATCCTTAACCAGCCATGCGGCCCAGGCTCGGCAACCGCGGCAAAAACCATGGACTGCTGATTGCTCTGAATCGCCAGGACGGCTTGCTGCGTCGCATCTTCTCCCAAGGCCGCATAGGTAAGCGACACTACATCGGGTAACAGCAGCCGTTTTTCAAGCGGGCGCGATGGGGTCGTTGCGGACCACTGCTGGACGTAGAGCTGCTCGTCCTCCATACCGAGCAAGTGCAAGGCTCGCAGTCGGACCCGATCATCCTTCGAGCGCAAATCTTGTGCCAGGGACGCGGGAGTCGGCCAGCTTACCTGCTGGTCATTGACCATCAGGTCTCCATATACGGCAACTTGCAGAGATCGTCGAGGCTGCGTGGCTCCGCAGGGCAGCAGTGCTGCAAGAAAGAACAGCCCCGCGAGCAAGAGGGATGAGTGCGGCATGGCCTGCATCATAGCTTGATTGGACCAGGGTTGGGGCGGCTCCTAGTCTCGCGCCGCCCTGTCGCGTATACTGGCTGATGTTGTAACCCTTGTACTTCCAAGCAGGAAACCATGCCAAAGTTGAAGACCCATAAGGGCGCCGCCAAGCGCTTCAAAAAGACTGGTACCGGCAAGATCGTGCGCGGCCAGTCCAAGATGCGCCACATTCTGACGTCGAAGGAGACCAAGACCAAGCGCAAGCTGGCACACAGCACGCTGGTCTCGGACGCCGACTACAAGAAGGTAGCCCGGATGATCCCCTACGCCTGATCCGTTCTTTTGGTAGAACGAGGGCCGCGCAAAGCGTTTGCGCATCGAGCCCCCGGCGCCTCCGCAGATGAGGGCCGCGAGATCAAGGTACGAAGCGAGTGAAGAGGTCCCAAGGACTACTGTCCCCCTTGCCTCCAGCCGCACAACGAAAGACGCAAAAGGAGCACGCCCATGCCACGCGTAAAACGTGGAACGAAACGCAACGACCGCCGCAAAAAGATTCTCAAGCGCGCGAGCGGCTATTTCCTTACCAAGTCAAAGCTGTACCAGGCGGCGCAGGAAGCCGTAGAGCGCGGACTGAAGTTTGCCTATAGCGGACGCAAGCAAAAGAAGCGGCAGTACCGCTCTCTGTGGATAGTGCGCATCAACGCTGCGGCTAAGATCAACGGCATCAGCTACTCGCTTTTGATCAACGGCCTGAAAAAGGCTGGCGTAGAGCTGGATCGCAAGATGCTTGCTGACCTGGCGGTGAACGATGAGCGCGGCTTCGCAGCCCTGGTCACCCAGGCCAAGACAGCGCTGGGCCACACCGCCGCTGCCTAGCACCCGGTGGTTGGAAGAAAGGGCGCTCCCTTGTGGGGCGCCTTTTGTTGTCTGCAATACCAGCTCAGCTCCAGCAGCCAACACCACGGTGTTGCCAGCCATCCGAACAGACGAGGGCTAAACACTATGGCAAACGATGACAAGAGCATTCGCAACCTGATCAGCGTACTCCGCGATGGCGAAAAGGGATTTGCTGACATCGGCGAACACATCAAGGACACGGAGTACAAGAGCTACTTCCTGGCGGAGTCACAGGTACGCGGCAGCTATGCAACGGAGTTAGAGCGGGCGGTCAACTTTGTGACAGATGCCGATGTGCATGAGACAGGCACTGTCGCCGGAACGCTGCATCGCGTATGGGGCGATGTGAAAGCGCACCTTGGTACGAGCGATCACAGTCTACTCGAGACAGCTGAGTCAGGAGAGGATGTGGCCAAGCGCGCTTACAAGGAAGCACTTGCTGATACGAGTGTTTCTGATACGGTGCGCGCGCTGATCGCGCAGCAGGCCGAGCATGTGAACGCCAGCCATGACAAGGTCAAGGCGATGCGTGATGCGCCTGTGGTGTAGCTTCCTGTTTGAAAGGCTTATACAAAAAAAGGGCGCCTCAGAGGGGCGCCTTTTTTGATGAGCGTAGGATGGCGACTAGATGATTCGAGCCTACCAGGGGCGAGTACCGGTGGTGCCTCCCAGCTGCTACGTGGACCCATCGGCGCAGGTCATTGGCGACGTGGTGCTTGGCGAACGAGCGAGCGTGTGGATGAACGCGGTAGTTCGCGGCGACGTTCACTCGATCCGGATCGGCGCTGGATCAAATGTGCAGGATTGCGCGGTGCTGCACGGCCAGCGTGGGCTCTATTCGGTGACGGTGGGTGAGCTGGTAACAATAGGCCACAATGCGACAGTCCACGGCTGCATTGTAGAGGATGCCTGCCTGATCGGCATCGGGGCACGTGTGCTGAACGATGCGCGCATTGGCGAGGGGTCCATCATTGCAGCAGGTGCGGTCATCCCGGAGCATATGGTGGTGCCGCCGAGGTCATTGGTCGCTGGCATCCCCGGCAAGGTACGGCGCGAGCTTGATGATGCTGACCACGAGCTGATCCTCGGCTATGCGCGTAACTACCTGGACTACACGCGGCTGTACCTGCAGGAGCTTGCTTCCGGCATCGTGTGACGGCAGGCGAGCAAGGCGGGCTCTTCTCGGCCGGATAGGTGATGCACGAGTCACTAGTTAGAATTGTGAGCGGCCCAGACACCCCAGATGACCGCGATAGGATGCAGTACGGCCAAGGCGATCCCGGCGGTGAGGATCCCCAGCGCGACATACAACACACCCATGATGATGGCTCCCGGGACGGTGCTGTAAAGCATGCCAAACGGACCAAAGAAGATACAGAGGACCAAGGCGAGAATGGTGCTCTTGCGTTCAGGCATGCGTGTAGCCCTCCCTGGGGGCTGCCCAACCAAGATGGCGAATCGGCGCGAGGGGTTGCCGCGCGTGCAGTCAACGCCAGCTGGACTGCTAAGCTAATCACTAACACTCATGAGCACCTTGAAAGCTGTACGCGGCACGCGCGACTTGCTGCCTCCTGAAACCGAGCTATGGAACCATGTTGAGGCGACAGCCCGGCGGGTATTTTCGCGCTACAACTTCGGCGAAGTTCGTACGCCCATCTTTGAAGACACGCAGCTGTTTGCCCGTGGCGTAGGAGAGGAAACGGACATCGTCTCGAAAGAGATGTACACGTGGGAGGACCGGGCCCGGGCAGCGTCAGAAAAAGCGCAGTCGTTGACGCTGAGGCCGGAGAACACGGCCGGGGTGGTGCGGGCGTATATCGAGCACAATCTAGGCGAGCGAGGATTGCTGCAGAAGCTTTTTTATATTGGTCCGCAGTTTCGGCGGGAGCGGCCGCAGAAGGGTCGATATCGGCAGTTCTGGCAGATCGGCGCGGAGGTGATCGGGCCGGTTGCGGCGGGATCCGAGTCGCCGCTGCGCGATGCCGAAGTAATCGAGATGCTGGCGTCGTTTCTGGCTGAGCTGGGAATTGAACCGGCGTCGAAGTCTGGCGGCGAAGCACGGCCGGGCTATACCCTCGCGATCAACTCCGTCGGCACTGCTTCGGACCGGCCGCGCTACATTGCAGCACTTCGTGAAGCATTGGCTGCCGTCGCGCCAACACTCTGCGGCGACTGCCAAACACGCGCGCACAGCAACCCGCTGCGCGTCCTCGACTGCAAGGTGCCGGAAGACCAGGAGGCAATTGACGCGCTGCCAAAGATCGCCGACTTCCTTGACGAGGCGTCCACAGCACACTTTGCCGCTGTTCGCGCGGCTCTCGACAGGTGCGACGTTCCATATACGGTGAACGCGCGCCTGGTGCGCGGGCTGGATTACTACACGCGAACAACCTTTGAGTTTACCCATGCCACCGGCCTCGGCACGCAGAATGCCCTGCTTGGCGGAGGGCGGTATGACGGCTTGTCCGAGATGCTGGGAGGCCCAAAGGCGCCGGGGATCGGCTTTGCGATTGGAGCAGACAGGCTGGTGCTGACGCTGCAAGCGTTGCAGGAAGCGGCGGGAGCTTCGGCGGAGGCGAGCAAGGCCGATGCCTACATTGCACCCGTCGGCGAGGCGATGAACGCGCATGCGCTTGAGCTGGCCCGCGAGCTGCGGCGGGCCGGGTTGCGGGTCGAGCTGGGGGATGGATCCTTTCGGCTGAAAAAATCTTTCGAAACCGCAGACAAGCTTGCGTCCAAAATCATCATCTTCGGCGAAGACGAACAACAATCAGGTCAATACACGGTGAAGGACTTTGCTACCGGCGAGCAGAAAAAGGTGGAGCACGCAGCCGTCGCCGCGCACTTGAAGGCAACATGAAAGCCAGTATGGTAGTGGCGGCACCCAGGAACTCTGCAGACCCGGGGCTGGCGGCGGATCAAATCTTGGCGAAGAGGCGGCCGCTCAAGCCGTATGTCAAAAAGTCTCCGCTGAACGTTCCGCGGTGGAATCGCCTTCTACCTTGCCATCGGCGAGGCCTGGCAGGCTCAGAGAGAAGCAGCCATGCGGCGCATTGACGAACGCCTGGTGAAAGGATTCGAGATTTGCTGGACTACTTAGGAACGCTTCAACGCACCGACACTTGCGGTGCTCTGCGCAGTGAATCCGCAGGCAAACAAGTCACCCTGCTGGGCTGGGTCAACCGCCGGCGCGACCACGGCAACCTTATCTTCCTCGACTTGCGCGATCGCTACGGCGTCACCCAGATCGTGCTGGACAAGGATCTTTGTCCCGAGGGTCACGCCAAGGCGGAGCATGTGCGCCCGGAATATGTGGTTGCTGCCATTGGCCGCGTGCGGCTGCGGGGGGCCGGGCTTGCCAATCCGAAGATGGTTACAGGCCAGATCGAGGTCGTTGCCACGGAACTCCGCGTGCTCAATGACGCCAGGCTCGCGCCGTTCTCCCCTGCGGAAGACGCAATCGCGAACGAAGAAGTGCGGCTCAAATATCGCTACATCGACCTGCGCCGCCACGAGATGCAGCGCAACTTCGAGGTTCGGCACAAGGTGGCGCTTGCCGTTCGGCAGCACCTCGCAGGCGAAGGCTTTTACGAGGTGGAGACGCCCTTTATGACGCGCTCTACTCCAGAGGGTGCGCGTGACTATCTGGTACCGAGCCGCGTGCACACGGGCGAGTTCTACGCGCTGCCGCAATCTCCACAGCTCTTCAAGCAGATCCTGATGATCTCGGGCTTTGACCGCTACTTCCAGATTGCTCGCTGCTTCCGCGATGAAGATCTCCGCGCCGATCGCCAGCCGGAGTTTACGCAGATCGATCTCGAGATGACCTTCCCGCAGCAGGAGACGATCTTTCGCGTGGTCGAGGGTTTTCTCTCGGCGGCATTCGCAGCAGTCGGTATCGCGCTGCCAACGCCTTTCCCCCAGATCACTTATGACGAGTCAATGCGGCGGTTCGGCATCGACAAGCCGGACCTGCGGCTGCCCGGGTTGACCGACGTACGCGAGGCGTTCACAACAGAAGAGCTGGCCTCGCTTGCGATCGCGCCCGAGCTGCCAGTGGTCGCGCTGCGGATCCCGCGCGTCGGCGAGCTTTCGCGCAAAGAGCGGGATGAGAATAAGCCTCTGTTCGACAGTCGCAAGGGAGCGGCCAAGTACATCGACGATCTCAAGCGGCTGGAGAAGGGCTACCCTGGCGCTGTCGAAAAGCTGCGTGCGCTGGTCGCGGCTGCCGCTCAGGACGACTTCGCCGCAGGGGCAGACGATCTGCTCATCGTCGTTGCCGGCGACGCGGATGCTCCAGTGCGAGGCTCAGCAACCAAGTCGCAGGGACGCCTTTCGGAGCGGGAGATTGCGGTCTACTCTGCTGCCGGCGCGTTTCGTGTGGAGCTGGCGCGCAAGTACTCGGAGCGGCATGGCGCCTTTCGCGTCACCGATGCAGCGGTCGCCGCGCCTGCTCGGCGCAACGAGAACGACAGCGCATTTGATCCTGGCGCCGTTGACGGTTCGCATGCGTTCCTGCCCATCTGGGTGACCGACTTCCCCATGTTTGAGCATGACGAGGAATCGGGCAAGTGGATGCCGTCGCACCACCCATTCACCTCGCCGCATGAGGAAGATATGGACAGGCTGCTGACCGATCCTGCATCGGTGCGCGCGCGGTACTACGATGTTGCGATGAACGGTCTGGAGCTTGGCTCAGGGTCGATTCGTATTCATCGGCAGGATGTGCAGCAGCAGATCTTCCGTGCGCTGGGCATGTCCGATGATGAGGCTCGGGAGCGGTTTGGCTTCTTTTTGGAGGCGCTGCAGTATGGCACACCGCCACACGGCGGCATCGCGCTGGGGCTCGACCGGATCGTAATGATCCTTGCCGGGGCACATTCGCTGCGCGAGGTCATCGCGTTTCCCAAGACAGCAAAAGCAATCGACCTGATGGTGGACGCGCCAACGCCCGTATCGGATACGCAACTGCGCGAGTTACATATCCGCACGGTGATGAAGAGCTAGCTCGCTGGTGAGGATGCTGTAACGGCGCGTTGTCATCCGGAGGGCTACGGTGACAGGCGGTACAGAACCAGGCCTTAGTCACCGCTGCGATTGCCGAAGATGCGCAGCACAGCCAGGAACAGGTTCAGTCCATCGAGGAAGATGGAAAGCGCGAGTTCGGCTGCTGTCGCTCCGCCGCCACCTGCACGCACGCGGGCGAAGTCGCCGACGGTGAGCAGCGAGAAGATTGCAAGCACCAGCCAGTCGATCGTGGTTGGCTGCACGAAGTGAAAGAACATCGTCGCGAGCATCATGACGATCAGGCCGATCAGCAGGAACGAGCCGATCGCTGAAACCTTGCGGTAGTTCACCGAGACTGCGTAGGAGAAGGTGCCGAGCATGGCCATGCCGATGCCGGTGGTCATGGCCGCAGTCATCACCAGGTGCGGACCACCATGGCCCAGGTAGTGGTTGATCGTTGGGCCGAGACCGACGCCTTCGAGAAATGCGAAGACGTAAAGCAGCGTGACCTGCCTGGATTCGCTGGCACGTGCGGCACGGATCGCGAAGAGGGTGCCGAAGTTAAGCAGCATGATCAGCATCGCAAGGCCGGGCGCGATAGAAAGCGAGACATAGCTGCCGGCCGCGGTAAGCGCAAAGGCAACACTCACCATCCCCAGCACCTTGCCGAGCAGGCTGGAGGTTGCCTCGGTGCGGTCGATGATCTGGCCGCCATTGATCACGCCATATGAGTTGTTGTAGGAGCGGAACTGGTTCTGTGCCATGTCTTTATCTTAGTCCTTGTGACTCAAGGAAGGTACTCCTACATAGACGCGCAAATGGCAGGGTGGAAAGCGAGTAGACAGGCATGCGGTTGCGTAAGGCAGAAGTCCCCGCTGGTGCTCTTTCGTGAAGGCAAAGCTCAGAGACGAACCGCCCCTGTCTCCCCTTGCTCTCCCCGCAGCAGCGCCAGTAAGCCTTCTTCATCGACCACTGGCACACCCAGTTGTTGCGCCTTGTCGAGCTTTGAGCCTGCGTCTTCGCCAGCCACCACGTAGCTGGTCTTCTTGCTTACCGCGCCGGAGACCTTGCCGCCCGCCGCCTCGATCTTCTCCTTGGCCTCTTCACGCGTGAGGTTTGGCAGCGTCCCGGTCAAGACGAAGGTCAGCCCGGTCAGCTCTTCTGATCGTTGCTTCTTCTCTGCGGTGAGCACGAGGCCTGCTGCGCGCAGTTGCTCGACAAGCGCACGATTGGTCTCCTCAGCAAAGAACTCGGCGATCGCCTGCGAGACGCGCGGCCCGACCTCGTTGACCCTGGCCAGTTCTTCACCGGACGCAGCCATGAGCGCGTCCATGGTTCCGAACTCCTCGGCCAGAAGTCCTGCCGTACGCTCGCCGACAAAGCGGATGCCAAGGCCAAAGATGACACGCGCGAGGCCTGCTTTCTTTGAGCGCGCAATCTCTGCCAGCAGACCGTCCGCGGTCTTTTTGCCGATGCGCTCAAGCGAGAGCAGCCTGGTCTCATCGAGCGTATAGATGTCAGCAATCGAGCGCACCAGCTTGCGTTCGAGCAGCTGTGCGACGACAGCGTCGCCCAGTCCCTCGATGTTCATCACGTTGCGCGCGGCAAAGTGCAGCAGGCTCTCCGACACGCGGGCGGGGCAATCGATGTTGACGCAGCGATGATCGGCCTCGCCTTCGGTCCGCTTCACCTCTGAGCCACAGACGGGGCAGTGCTCGGGCCAGACGAACGCGCGGTCCCCACGTGGGTGATCCTTGTCCTCGACCACCTCAACTACCTTGGGGATCACGTCGCCGCCACGCTCCACGCGGACGGAGTCGCCAATCAGAAGGCCCAGCCGGTCGATCTCATCGGCATTGTGCAGCGTCGCGCGGGTCACGGTAATGCCGCCGATGCCAACTGGTGCAAGCCATGCGACCGGGGTCAGCTTGCCAGTGCGGCCTACCTGCACACGAATGTCGTCCACGCGCGTGACTGCGAAACGCGAGGCGAACTTGTAGGCCACCGCCCAGCGCGGTGCCTTGCCCGTGTAGCCGAGGCGTCTCTGCAGGTCTGCGTTGTTCAGCTTGATGACAACGCCGTCAATCTCGTAACCGAGACTGCTACGATTCTGCTCTGCCCGCTCGATGAAGGCCATCAGCTTGTCAAAGGTTCCGATTGCCTCGCGATGCGGGTTGACACGGAAGCCTGCTGCGGTCAAAGCGTCGAGCGCCTGCCCCTGTTCAGCAAAGAGCGTTTCGCCGGTCGGGGTAAGCGCAAAGTAGGCGTAGAAGTCGAGCCGACGCTGCGAGACAATGTTTGGCTCAAGCGTGCGGATAGTGCCAGCAGCGGCATTGCGCGGGTTCGCCGCGGGGGCGAGCCCGGCGGCTTCGCGCTCTTCATTCATGCGCAGGAAGCCGGAGATCGGCATCACCACCTCGCCCCGCACCTCAAAGGCTTCCGGCAGTGCTGCGGCGGCAATCTGCTCGGCATTGATGACCAGGGGCACCGAGCGAATCGTGCGCACATTGCCAGTCACGTCCTCGCCCACGGTGCCATCGCCCCGGGTGATGCCGCGCAGCAGGCGCGCGCTACCGCTCTCCGCGGGTCCGTAATGCAAAGCCATCGACAAGCCGTCGAGCTTGTACTCACACACGTAGCTGATGGCGGCGCCTGCGCCCGCCAGCTCGCGTACGCGCCGATCCCAGTCCCGCAGGTCTTCTTCTGAGTTGACGTTGTCCAGCGAGAGCATGGGGCGCGAGTGCGGCACTTTCACAAAGCCATCCTTGGCCTTGCCCCCCACACGCTGGGTGGGTGAGTCGGGCGTGAGCCACTCCGGGTGCTCCTGCTCGATCGCCTGCAGCTCGCGCATCAGCGCGTCGTAGGCCAGGTCGTCGATCTCCGGGGCGTCGAGCACGTAATAGAGGTGCTCATGGCGGCGGAGCTCAGCGCGAAGCTTGTTGAGCCGGGTGCGTGGGTCGGTGGTTGTCTTTGTCATGCCGGGGGTCTTCGCGTGGCTACGAGCATGATGATACGAGTTTGCGTTGTGGGCCGGGGAGAGGTTCGCCGGAGTCATGCCGCGGCGGCTATCGACAGCAGGGCGGACTGATCCTTCGCTCCGCTCAGGATAAGAGCTTAGGAGCCGCCGGCCCGAGGCACCCGGTAGACTCGTAGCCATGGACCCGGTGACACACTTTCTGACAGGAGCGTGCCTGGGGCGGGCCGGGCTGAACCGCAAGACCGCCTATGCCACGCTTGCCGCAACGCTCGCCGCCGAGGCGCCGGACATCGACGTGGTCGCCTCTGTTGGGGGCCCTGTCACCGGGTTTGCGCATCATCGCGGCATCACGCACACGCTTGTAGGCGCGCCCGTGATGGCGCTGCTCGTCACCGCTACCGTGTTCGGCATACACCGCCTCTGGCGCAAACGGCCGCCGGGGCCCGTCCGCTGGGGCTGGGTCTGGCTGGTGGCGCTTGTCGCCGACCTGAGCCACCTGCTGCTTGACCTCACGAATAACTATGGTCTGCGACCCTTTTACCCATTCAACCCGCGGTGGTACTCGCTTGACCTGGTTTTCATCATCGAGCCGGTGCTGTTGCTGGTGCTCGCCCTGGCACTGGTGCTGCCGGCCATCTTCGGCCTGGTGGAGCAGGAGCAGACTCGTCAGCGAACGCCCTTTCGTGGACGAGGCCTGGCCATTGGCGCGCTTACCCTGATGGCCGGGCTATGGGTGCTGCGCAATGCCGAGCACGCACACGCGATCGCGCTGGCAAAGGTTGGGACGCCTGAGACGGGCCCGCTTGCGCGCTCGGCACTGCGCTTTGCCGCCGAGCCATATCCGATCGACCCCTTCCACTGGCATGTCATCGCAGAGACGCCCGATGGCTACCAGACAGCCGAGGTCCACACGCTGTCGGACCGGCTGGAGCCTGACGAGGACATGGTTGCCAAGTCACCGGTGACCAGGGCGGTAGCTGCAGCCAAGCAAAGTCAACTCGGGCGGGTCTACCTCGACTGGTCAGGCTGGCCGCTGACAGCCGATCTGGGCTCGGTGCCGGCGCCTGGTGGACCGACGCCGCCAGACTGGCGCGCTGTACGGTTCACCGACATGCGCTTCGCTTACTCGCGGCTGGGGATGAGCGGGGGCGACGAGCCGGTGCTGGCCGGTTGGGTCTACGTGGACGCGGCCAGCCGGGTGCAAGAGGAAGTGATGAACGGGCGCACCCAGAACTGATGGCGAAGGCGGTTACCCAGTTGGCGCCGCCCTCCCGGAACTTTTCTGCCGGATTGGGACCCCAGGATGCTTTGGTGCTTGACCCCCTGCTTCCATCTCCCGACAATGGGAGAGGCGCTTCTCCCGAAGCTGCTCCACGAGGTACCGATGTTCGCGTTTGCCCTGATCTTTGCTGCTGTCTTAAGCCACGTGCTGCCTCATCCCTGGTTAAGCTTTACCGCGGTGGGTGGGTCGCTGCTGGTGTTTGGTGCGCGACGGCCAATCTGGCAGGGCGTGTTTCCGCTCATACTGCTGGCCGCGGCCGACTGGTACCTGACCAGGTTTGCCTACGGTTACGCCTTCCATGCGCACGACTACTTGCTGACCTGGGCCTGGTACGCGGTGGCCATGGTGTTTGGGCGGGTACTGCTTGCCGAGCGCCAGGGACCGGTCAACGTGGTGGGTGCGGCGGTGCTGACCTCGACTTCGTTTTATCTCATCACCAACTATGCCGTGTGGGCGGTGGCGGGCTCGTTTTACCCGCACACTCTTGCCGGGCTGGCCACGTGCCTTGCAGCAGGGCTGCCCTTCTATCGCAATGATGTGATCTCAACGACTTTGGTGGTCAGCCTGGTCTTCGGGCTGCCGGTACTCGTCGAACGCATGCTGCCCAGCCGGGCAGTGGCAAGGGTTCGCTCCTAGCCGCTTCTGTCTGCAGAAAGCCCGGTGCTTGTGAAAGCGCCGGGCTTTTTAACTGTTTCAGCGAAAACGATCAGCAGTCGCAATGCGGCAGGGCTGCCGGGGTGCTGTCCTGCCCGGTTGAGTCAGGGGAAGCAAGCGGCTGATAGTACCGCGCGGCAGGCTCGGCGCAGCCATGGCAGAACGCCTGGCCTTCGCGGCGCACAAAGCGGTCGTAGTTTATGCCTTCTCCGCATAGGCCGCAGCAGATGCGCTCGCCCTTGTAGCCCGGAAACTCTTTCGGCTCAAGCACCACCTTGACCCATTCTTCGGTAAAGAGGTCAGCGTCCGGCATTTCGCGGTAGGCGCGCATCTGTTGCTGATTCTTGTTTTCCATCTCTGGGTAGAGCTCGCGCGCGCGCGCCTTGGACGACTCGCGCGCCGCGATCCTCACCGCGTGCCCGCTGGCTAAGTCGACAAAGGTTGCAGCCATCTTGCCCCAGTCGCGAAATTTGAGCGCGCGCTTGCCGAGCCGGCAGCCCGTTACAACACCAATCGCATCAGTCGCGCAGCGATCTATCTCGACATAGGTCACCAGGCGTTTGCGGTCGGCGCCGCGCGGCTCGTCAATGCCAAGACGCGCGCAACCCAGCATGGCCATGCGGACGCCAAGCACCTGGCCTGCGCAGAGATGGCCGTGTGCAACCTCTGCATGGCGCAGTAGTTCTTCAAAAGCTTCCATACCTTCTATCGTAGCTGGCGCGTGCCCCTACAAGGTGACGGCAAAGTGGGGTGGTGCCCTGTCGAGGGCCGCGACAGGGCAGCCAGGGGCCGCGTCCACTTGAGGTTGGAAGTTGCCCTTCCAGCTGCAGGCGGGCGTGGGTTTCCACCTTCCGATGGATATGGCCTCTGCATGCACTTGGTATGATGGCCACGCAGCAAAGCGAGCTTCGCTGCCGAACGTGGGCAATGGGCTATAGCTAGCTACTAGGGAGAGAGAAATGGCTGAGAACGACATTGTCGATAATCAGAAGCAGATCCTTAGCAACCAGAAAACGATCCTCGCGAACCAAAAGACGATTGTCGAAAACCAGGAGCAGATCAAGAAAAATCAGGATGCGCTGGACGAGATCCTCGAGAATCAGAAGCAAATCCTGGCTGCTGTTCGCAAGTAGCTCCTTATTAATCGGCAGCTGGGGAGGCCGGAAGCATTGAAGCAAACGACCGAGCGCATGCCGTGGACTGTGCGACTG
Source organism: Candidatus Babeliales bacterium (assembly GCA_964658255.1). Classification (GTDB taxonomy): domain Bacteria; phylum Acidobacteriota; class Terriglobia; order Terriglobales; family Acidobacteriaceae; genus EB88. The sequence goes on along the minus strand of CAZZYO010000006.1, from coordinate 28,027 downwards.
CGCCCGGTCGTTTTCATTGCTGCTCTGCTGCTGCTTTGGCAAGTCGTGGTTGCGCGGCAGCCCGCGCACCTGCTTCCTACGCCCGTGCAGGTTATCTCGGCGCTGTGGGAGTTGCTACGTGCGGGCCTTCTGCTGAAATACGTGGTCGCTTCACTCTTCCGTGTTACTTGGGGATTTCTGCTGGCGGCTGCGGTAGCTATCCCGCTCGGACTTGGAGCGGGCTGGTTCCGGCGTGGCGAGCTCGCGGTCAATCCTCTTGCACAAGTCTTCCGGCCGATCTCGCCCCTGGCATGGATCCCTCTTGCTATTCTCTGGTTTGGTGTAGGCGACTTATCTTCGATTTTTCTTATCTTCATGGGCTGCTTCTTTCCACTCCTGCTTACGGCCATGACCGCAGTGCGCAGCGTTCCTTCGATTTACATTGATGCAGGTCGCAATTTTGGGCTTGGCACCTATCAACTGCTACTGAAGGTTCTGTACCCGGCGGTTGTCCCGCAGCTGCTGGTAGGCATGCGGATCACGCTCGGCGTAGCGTGGCTGGTCGTGGTCGCGGCGGAGATGATCGCGGTCAACTCGGGCCTGGGATTCCTGATCGTCGACGCGCGCAACGCGGGCAATCGCTATGACCTGGTGGTAGCCGGCATGGTTGTCATCGGGGTAATCGGCTTGCTGCTCGATGTTGCCATGCGTTCGCTTGAGCAGCTGCGGTCCGTGCGCTGGGGCTATGCAGAGGAGTAATGGATGACTAGCACAGAGTTAATCAAGCCACTCATCAAAGTAACTCCCAAGGTTAGCCTTGAAGGTGTTCGTGTCTCTTTTGATCGCAACGGCGAGCGCTTGCCCGTGCTCGATAGCCTTGACCTGTCCATCGCTCCGGGCGAGCTCCTTTGTATTCTCGGGCCGTCAGGCTGCGGCAAGTCGACCTTGTTGCATGTCATCGCGGGTTTCCTCACGCCACATGCCGGACTGGTCTCGATCGATGGCGAGGCTGTGCGTGGCCCGGATCCCAGGCGGATCTTCGTCTTCCAGGAGCGCGGAGTCTTCCCTTGGCTCACCGTCTCGGGCAACGTAGCATTCGGCCTCAGCAAGCTGCCGCGTGCCGTGCGCGAAGAACGTGTAGCACACTATATCCGCATGGTGGGGCTTACAGGCTTTGAGCACAGTTACCCTTCCGCACTCTCGGGCGGCATGAAGCAGCGACTCGAGGTCGCGCGCGCACTTGCTGTAAATCCGGACATGCTCTTCCTCGACGAGCCATTTAGCGCGCTTGATTCAATCACGCGGCTCACCATGCGCAAGGAACTGCTACGCATCTGGGACGCGGAGCACAAAACCATTATCCTGGTCACGCATGATATCGACGAGGCCGTGCAGCTTGCCGACCGTGTCGTCGTGTTGAGCGAGCGCCCGGCGGGCGTTAAAGCGATCCTGCCCATCCAGCTCATGCATCCTCGCGACGTTCTATCAACGGCCTATATACAACTTCGTGCGGAGGTCGCACGTGTGCTGGGCCTTGCGGAGCAGGTATGAGCGGGCAAGCTACCCTGCGGCGAGGAGAGCGCGTGGTCTGGCCACTGCTGGCGTTTGCCGCCTTTGTCGCGGTGTGGCACTTCGCTGTGATCTGGTCGGGCACAAAGGTCTTTCCCGCCCCCGGCAGCGTAGCTCGCGGCTTTGTTGACTTACAGCACAAAGGCCTCCTTTTGAGTTACACGCTAGCTTCGCTCAGACGGGTCGCGATAGGCTTCGGTCTTGCGGTGCTGGTTGGCATGCCGCTTGGGCTGACGCTTGGCTGGTATCCCGTTCTTGCGCAGGTCGTCAATCCTGCTCTCGAACTACTCCGGCCTATCAGCCCCATCGCATGGATCCCAGTTGCGATCCTGCTCTTCGGTATTGGTGACGCGCCCGCGATTTTTCTGATTTTCCTTGGCGCCTTCTTCCCGATCGTCGTCGCGTGCGCCAACGGTGTAGCGCGGGTGCCGGATACTTTTCGCGACGCAGCGCGCAACTTTGGCCTGTCCTCCTTTGACCTGCTTCGCCGCGTGATCCTCCCTGCTTCACTGCCGCAAATACTGGTGGGCCTGCGCATCGCTTTCGGCATCGCGTGGCTCGTGGTTGTTGCGGCGGAGATGATTGCGGTCAACTCCGGGTTGGGATATCTGGTCATCGACTCTCGCAACGCGGGTAAACGCTACGACCTGGTGGTTGCAGCGATGCTGCTGATCGGCGGCATCGGCCTTGCGCTTGACATGCTCTTTCGCAGGCTGGAAAAGCTTGGTTCTGTGCAGTGGGGGTTTCGTCGTGAGTTTTAGAAAGTTTTTCTTGGTGGTAGGAGCATGGCTCGTCATCATAAACGGCGCCCACGCATGGCTTAATGTGAACTGGGCTGCGCTGCTCAACGACTATCGGCCGCCAAAAGAACGCAAGATCAACGTCGCCTATCTGCCGGTCACCTGCCAGCTTGCCTGTCCGGTAACGGATTACATCGCAAAGTTTTCTGACAACGGTGAACTTTTCCTCCCACGCATGTTCCAGGGGTTTCCAGAGATCAAGGAGGCCCTGATCTCGAATCGGGTGCAGGCTGCATTCATCGTTGCGCCTATGGCGATCGCGCTCAAGGCACAGGGTGTTCCAATCAAGGTCGTCTACCTGGGCCATCGATACGGCAGCGCGGTGGTTGTCGCGAAAAATGGACCAGTAAAGACGGTTGCAGATTTGCGTGGACGCACCATCGCTATCCCCAGTCGTTTCTCTGATGAGCGCCTGCTTGTGCTACGCGCGATCAACAAAGCAGGCATGCAGCAGGGCGACGTGAAGATGGTAGAGATGGCGCCGCCGGATGTTGCAGGCGCGCTTGCCGCGAAAGCGATCGACGCCTTTTCCATGGGCGAACCTTTTCCGTCGCAAGCAGAGTTGGGTGGTTTTGGCCGGGTACTCTTCCAGGCTCGCGAATACTGGCCCGACTACATGTCCTGCATCCTTGTCGTGCGACAGGACTTGATTGATCAGCGCCCGGAAGTAGTGCAGGCTTTGGTAGATGGCATTGCCCGCTCAGGACTTTGGCTACAGCAGGGAAAACCGCACCGCGACGACGCGGCCGATTTTGTTGGCCGCTACTACTACCACCAGCGACCTGGCCTGCTGCGCTGGGCGCTCACCAAGCCGCTTGATCGGGTGATGTACACTCCGCTTGCGCCACGCAAGGCTGACTTCGACCTTGTGCGAGACCTGATGATGCAGTCCGGTGTACTCGATCGCAAAATCGAGTTCAGCGAGTATGTCGACACGCGCTTTGCCGATGGCGCGGCGGGTGAAACCCCGTGGAAGTATGAGCCCGGGATGGCGATCGCGCATTAAGTACGCGATCGCGTGCTGTCTAGTTCGCTCCTGCAGAGGCGGGCGCGGAGCTCATCGGCTCAGAGCGTGCAGGCTGGTAATCGAACTGGAAGCGCTGCCTGCGTTCTCCTGTCTCCATGCGGTCGTTCCAGTTCAGCCGGTAAGCCAGAGAGTCGGCGTCATCGGGAAAATGCTCGCGGTCTGAGTACGGGTAACCTGACATCCCGTGGAAGGGCATCTCCGCGACTGTGAAGGGCAGCGCCTCGTAGAAATCCATGTCTTTCACGAAGCCGTTGGCGTAGAAGAAGTAATCGCGCTTCCAGCCGGACGGCAGCTTTGGCAATGCGCTGTCACTAAACTCCGCATCGATATCTTCGCCGCTGCCAAAGATAACATCACGGTTGTCTCGCCCGGTAAGGAGCGAGGTAACATCACCGTACCTTGTATAACTTCCACGCTGCCATTGGAAAGGCCCGGTTGCGCTGATGCTCTGGTAATCGTAGGTCAGGTCGCCTGGCGTCGCGCCTTCCACTTGCCTGGGGTAGCCGCGAAAAGCCAGGTGCGCGGAGGTGAGCGGAAGTTCAGTCTCGCGTATAGATTCGTGAGTGTCCGGAGCATTGTCAACCAGCGCCTGATCCCAGTAGATCTGCAGGTTCGTCTGCATGCGTATACGCCGAGCGCCGACAGGCATCTTGCCCGTAAGATCCAATACCATGGTCCGCGGAAGCCCTGCCGGAAATCCCATATCGTCCACAATGCGCTTCCAGCTTCCATCGGCAAGCTGAGCTTCGACGGTAGGCGATTGCGGTTCGAGCCCGGCCTGCCATGCAGCGTACATCGAGCTCGCGCTGAAGTACTCCACATAGCCGGTTAGGAAAAGCCTAAGTGGATTGCGCGGCGACCAGTCCCCGAGATCAAGCGTGAGTGTGTGCTGATTCGCGAAGCCTGCATACGTCAGGTTGGTAAAGTCGCGCAGGTATTGGTGATCGCGCTTTGCAAGTAAGGGTAGAGCGTCATGGCCTTGATCGTCCCACGCACGTACAGGCAGGTGCGCCGCAGCAGAGGCCAGCACAGGTTTGCCCGAGGCAAACGGCGGCTCATTGAGGAAACGCTCGTCCGGGTAGACCTCGGTGCCAACTGGATGATCGACGGCGATCATGCGTAACTGATCGATATAGTTGATCTCTTCCATCGGTTCGCCGAACCGCACGCTCAGGTTCCCATTGCGCGCCCGGATGCTTGCGCCATCAATCTTGGTCCACTCATCGGGATCGGATGTATTTCGCGCGACCGGCGAAATCCAATGCCCGACAACACCGGCGCCGATGACATCGGAGATAAAGGTGTACTTACTGCCGTCCCAGGCAAAAAGAACGGGACACGAGCTACCCCGTCGATCAAGCTCGGTAAGCGCTGCAGGCTTGTTCGAAGCCATGTCTAGCTCGTCCTGCGGTACGCCTGTCGGCCACAGCAGCCGAACGATATCTGCATGGTCGCTTGTACCAATACCGGCAAGTATTTCGGTTGAGCCTTGGCTCATGTAACCGGAGCTGCCTGGTACTTCAAATTTCTGCCAGTTGCCATCAGAGAAAACTTCCACCTTGGTCCCGATGCCGCTCTTGTTATCGGCAAGACCGGTCAGGTCAAGACGGATCGAGTGATGACGCTCACCGCCGGCACTGGTAAACACAAGCGGCGCCGCATCCTGGCGCGTGATGAGCAGATCCGGCGCACCGTCATGGTTCGCATCCAAGGCAATCACAGACCGTGCATCGCGGACCTCCAGCTTCCCCGCGCCTACCAGAGCACTCACATCCTTGAAACCCGAGGGTCCGAGATTACGAAGCACCCGCAACTGTGTTCCACTTGCTGTCTCAACTATGACTGCCAGGTCGATCCACCCATCATTGTCAAAATCAACGGGTGTTACGCCCCAGGCGCCGGTAACACCAGGCATCTCAACCGGGACGCGCTCGTACGATTTGCCGTCAACGTTGCGCCACACGGTAAGCCCGGGAGCACCTGAATGGGTGACTGCCACATCCATCCACCCATCCTTGTTGAAGTCTGAGACAGCAAGCGCGCGGGTCGGTGGAAGCGCGGAATCCGTGTAGAGCGGCAGCTGCTTAAAGGCACCTTCGCGCTGATTCTCGTAGAGCTGCGGAGAGCCCGCAGCCCCTGCAACAACCAGGTCCACGGCACGATCATTGTTGATGTCTGACAGCACCGCGCCTTCTGTGGAGCCGGTACCGGCTAATCCTGTAGGCTTGGTCCACTCGGTGAAAGTCGCGTTGCCGTTGTTACGCCATAGAACGCTTGGCCCACCGTTTGCACCAGGAGCCCCGGCGATAAACAGGTCGAGGTCGCCGTCGTGGTCGAAGTCGACAAAGGTCATGCCGGCGGGATGGTTAATGGGGGAGATGCCAACTGCGGCTGTAACATCAGCAAAGTGTCCATGGCCGAGGTTATGAAAAAGAACAACTCGGTCTGTAAGTGCAACAGCAAGGTCGGGCAGCTTGTCGTTGTCATAGTCTCCTACCGCGCAGGAGACTCCGTCTCCCTTGAGGATGAGGCCAGTGGTCTCACCAGGAACAATCTCGGTAGAGCCATCACTCGCAATATGGTAGCCGCGCAGGCCTTCGCCGCGCGTCATCACCACTACATCCTTGCTGCCGTCGCCTTCAAGGTCGAGGATGCAGGTGCCGCCGCTTGAGGCAAGAGGGCGAGTCGCGACCGCAGGCGCTTGAACGCTGGGGACAAAGTGCACCGGGATCATCTCGTCGACTGCTTTTGCTGGTGCAAGCATGTCAGCCACCGTTGCATAGTGCCCCTGCTCGCCATAGGAAGCGCTGATGAGCGTACCAATTTTCGATTGGGTAATCTCCTGGAAACGCTTCAACTCCTCACGCGAGGCGTCCACCTTGCCTTGGCGCTGCAAGGCACGCGCGAGTCCGAAATGAGCCGAGGCATGCAGCGGAGCGATCTTTAACGATTCGTGGAACTCGGAGACCGCCTGCTCATAGTTTTTCTGCCCGAGGTAAATAGCCCCGAGAAAGTAATGAATATCGGCGTCGCGTGCGTCGAGCGTGAGAGCCTGCTTGAAGTCAGCCAGCGCGCCATCCTGGTCGCCGTCACTAAAATGTGCAAGCCCCAGCGCGTACCAGGCACGGACATTGTTTGCGTCCAGCGCAGTCGCCCGCTTCAGCAGGTCTTCTGCTTCGGTAAGCTTGCGCAGGTACAAGTAGGCGATGCCTTCATTGACAAGCGGCACTACAGAAGACGGGTCTGCATGGGCCGCCTCTTCAAAACTGTGCAGGGCCTTGTCATTGAACTGCTGATTCATGTAAGCCACGCCGATATTGTTCGCGCGAGCCACAGCCTGCGCCTTGCTGCCGGCATCGGGCGCCGCCAAAAGCGTGATGGGCAGGCAGGCAGCAAAAGCGAACCCTGCTGCCTTGGCGAAGCGCGCGCGCCCTGCCTGCATCCAGCGCGAGGAACTTGACTGGCGAGGCGAACCAGCGTCGTCGCTCATTCCGACAGGACCGTCGTTTCGTTTCATGTGAGACTTACCTTCGCCCCCATTATAGGCCGCCAGCGGCATGCCGCGCCTTTCGTTACGGGCCCGTTGCGTGTTGTAAACAAGGCACTTTGCCTGTGCGTTCGGCTCGCCTTGACTGGCCCTGCGCGAGCCTGCACAAGCCTGTAAGATGGGCGCAGGACACACGCCTGCCGAGGTTACCTTGGATCACTACATTGAACGACTGGTTGACCTGACCGAGCCCTCTGAAAACCAGCTTTACAGCCTTTCCGAGTCAGAAGCCAAGGCGCTTTTGCGTGAAGGCTCCGTCGCCGCGATCCGAGGAATCGAAGGCTCGTTCGCGCTCGTCGCGCGCGATGGTAGAACGGTGCGCATGGCCCGCTCGCTTGACCGGCCGCTCCGCTACTTTCTCGCCAAGCATCGTGACGGACCCATCCTGGTCGTAGCGCCGCGGATCGACCAGATTTTCGCCTGGCTGACAGCGGAAGGACTGGCAAACCAGTTTCATCCAAGCTATACCCGCATGGTCCCGGCACATTACGTCACCGAGATCCAGTTAGTCGGCTGTCCGGATCCTGACCCGAAGTACACGCGATTCTTTGATCCACACATGGCTACGCTGCCGCCTGATATCGAAGTGATAGGAGCGCAGTATGTAGGAGCGCTGGTTGACGAGGTCGGCCGATGGCTTGAGCGTGTTCCGGAGCACGAACCAATAGGCGTGTGCTTTTCTGGTGGAGTCGACAGCGGAAGCGTCTTGCTCGCCACTTACTTCATCATGCAGCAGCGTGGTATGCACCTGGGCCGGCTTAAGGCGTTTGTGCTTGACCTGGGCAATGGCCCTGACTTGGACCAGGCGCGTGCATTTTTGCATTTTGCCGGCCCTGACCTCAACCTTCAATTGTTCCTTGAAGTCATTGAGGCAGATCCTGCCACGCTTGATCCGTGCAAGACAATTGAGCTGGTCGAAGACTACAAGTCGCTGGATATAGAGTCGGCCAGCATGGCGCTTGCACTCTGCACAGGGATCCGCGAGCGCTATCCTGATTGGCAATACCTGCTCGATGGCGATGGCGGCGACGAGAACCTGAAGGATTATCCTATCGAGGAGAATCCCGAACTTACCATTCGCAGCGTCATCCACAATCAGATGCTCTACCAGGAAGGCTGGGGCGTCGGGAAGATCAAGCACTCGCTCACTTATAGCGGCGGGCTTAGTCGCTCCTACACCCGCACCTACGCACCAGCGCATCGGCTCGGTTTCCGCGGCTTTAGCCCGTTTACCCGGCCCAGCATGATTGCTGTTGCCGAAGCGATACCCTTCATCGAGCTGACGCAGTACAGTGTAGAGCGGCTCTACCAGCTCAAGGGTGAGATCGTCTCAGCCGGCGTACAAGCAGTCACAGGGCTGCAGATGAAAGTGTTTGAAAAGCGGCGCTTTCAGCACGGAGCGCTCCCTGTAGAGGCCATGCGCCAGCGCCTGCCCATGCGCGAGGCGGAGTACCGCAGGCATTTTCTTTCTCTCTATCAGTGAACGAGATACTTACCTCCGCGTACCCGGACCAGCCGCTCGCCCGTGATCGGTGGATCGTCGCCCGACGAGGGCCGAGGCAGCCAGTTTCTGCTGACCAGCCATACGCCTTTCTGGTCGAGCAGGAGCGGTTTGCCACGGGCGAAGTCGGGCCGGTAGCAACGATATTTCTTACCAATCGCGAGTGCCCGTGGCGCTGCGCCATGTGCGACCTCTGGCAACACACACTGCCCGGTCCCGTGCCGCGTGGCGCTATCCCCAGGCAGATAGAGTACGCGCTCTCTCGTCTGCCAACAGCGCGGCAGGTGAAGCTTTACAACAGCGGAAGCTTCTTCGACCCGCAAGCTGTACCGCGCGAGGACGACCAGGCAATCGCAGCATTAGTGCAGCATTTCGAGCGTGTGATAGTGGAGTCGCACCCCTCGCTCGTGAGTGAACGTTGCGCGCGCTTTCAGCAGCTGCTTGGCACACAGCTTGAGGTCGCCATGGGGCTTGAGACGGTTCACCCTGTGGCTCTGGAAAAACTGAACAAGCGCATGACTGTTGCGCAGTTTGTAGCTGCGGGCGCATGGCTTCATGCCCACGAGATCGACCTGCGGGCATTTGCACTCGTCCATCCTCCTTTCGTCGAGGCGAGTGAGGCTATGCACTGGGCGCAGCGAACGATCGACCTGGCCATGCGATCGGGCGCTACCGCGACCACCCTGATCCCTACTCGCGCTGACAATGGCGCGATGGGGCAGCTTGCGCTCGCGGGAGCGTTTGCTACTCCGACTCTTCGCTCGCTGGAAGATGCTCTTGACTACGGCTTGCAGCACAATGCTCGGCGCGAAGCAGTGTCAACCTCTACGCATCAACGAGTATTTGTCGATCTCTGGGACCTCGAGCGCTTTGCTAGCTGCATGCAATGCAGCAGGGCACGCCTGGAGCGCCTGCGCACGATGAACGAGACGCAAACAACCTGCGAGCCGGTTTACTGTCTCCAGTGCAAGGGGCAGTCTTAGCGTGCGTTACGACGTTGCCGTCATCGGCTCCGGGTTCGCTGGATCTATCATGGCGATGATTGCACGCAGGCTGGGGCTTTCCGTCTTGCTTTTGGAGCGGGGACGGCATCCGCGGGTGGTCATCGGCGAGTCAACCACACCCCTGTCAAACTTGCTGCTGGAGGAACTGGCTGATCGCTATCAACTCCCGCAGCTAAAGCCACTTACAAAGTGGGGAACCTGGCAGCAGGCACAGCCTGGCCTGGCATGCGGGTTGAAACGAGGCTTCTCATTTTTTCACCATCAGCCTGGCGCCGTGCATAATGCTACACCTATGTTGGACCGGCAACTCCTGGTTGCAGCCAGCCCTCACGAACAGATTGCAGATACCCACTGGTACCGTGCGGATGTAGACAGCTGGTTAGTCGAGCAGGCTACTGCGTTAGGCGTCGAGTACATCGATGAGATTGCACTGGCGACGCCCGTTCGTGAGCTTGAGGGCTGGACACTCTCAGGCAGCCGCAACAACGAAGAGCATCGCTTCCATGCGCAGTTGCTGCTCGATGCAACGGGCCCCGGTGGCTTTCTACATCGCGCATTTTCGCTCGACAAGTCGACCTTCCCAAACTATCCCAGGACGCACGCACTTTATGGTCACTTCTCTGGCGTAGAGGAGTTCTCGAATACATCAGGATTCACCTTTGCAGACGCACCGTTTCCGGTGGATGCTGCGGCGCTGCACCATATCTTCGCAGGTGGTTGGATGTGGGTGCTTCGCTTCAACAATGACGTGACAAGTGCGGGTGTTGCTCTGACAGCAGAGGCAGCAGATCGCGTGCACCTCCCTACAGGAGAGGGAGCTTGGCATCGATTGCTGAGTTCGCTCCCTGACGTGCACCAGCAGTTCGCAACGGCGACAGCGTTGCGCCCGATGACGTACCTTGCTGAGCCGGCTTTCCGCAGTAGCAGGATAGCCGGACCAGGCTGGGCGCTGCTGCCCTCTGCTGCAGGATTCGTCGACCCTTTGTTCTCAACCGGGTTCGCGCTGAACCTGCTTGGTATATCGCGCCTGGGTAGATTGATGCAAGATAGCCGTGAACAACTTACACCAGAAGCACTACAGATCTATGCCACGCAGACCGATGACGATCTGCTGGCAACTGCGCGACTCATCGGCTCGCTGTATGCCTGCATGCACGACTTTCCCACATTTCGCACGGTCTCTTTACTCTACTTCGCGGCGGCAACTTACTCGGAAACGACGCGACGGCTAGGTACAACGAAGGTTCCCGCGGGGTTTCTTTTACACGACCACCCGGTTTTCGGCCCCGAGTCAAAGCGAATTCTCACACGCATGACTTGTGCGCGGAACCCGGAGGAGAGGCGCCGCTTGTGCGAGGACATCTACAAACTCGTTGAAGCGTTTGACGTGGCAGGACTGGCGAAGCGTCCCGCCAATCACTCCTACCCTGTGCGTGCTGAAGACGTGTTGGCCTCGGCAGCCAAGCTTGGCACAGGAAAGCAGGAGATACGCGAGATGTTGCAGCGCGGTGGCTTTTACTGCAGCGGGCTCACCTCGGTGGAGCGTGTGAGGCAAGCTCAGGTAGGCGAGGTCCCGAGAAGAGGATCGGCTGATGAGCCACGACGCCTTTACCCTCCTGTACTGTAACTTCCTCGTTCGCCTCAACACCCTTGATGGTCTGCTTGCGGCCGCCTGGCCAAACGACGTCCAGCTGAACCGTCTTCCCTAACTGCATTCGCCCAAGACCAAAGCTAACCGGGAGCTCGCTCTGCGATAAGTAGCTTGATCCACTCTTTACTGTCCGAATCACTCTTTGCCCACTGGGCAAAGTCGCCACGACCTTGGCACCTATGCCGTCGCGGTTTGCGCGCGTTCCAACCAGGGTCACGCGCAACATGTCATTGGCATTGCCGCCATCGTTGCGCAGCAGCCTTGCTGGTCCATTTGACGCTGTGAGGACCAGGTCGAGATCGCCATCCTTGTCATAGTCAAGATAAGCAGCGCCACGGCCGACGACTGGCTGCCGGAAAGCTCCACCCACCTTGTCTGATACGTCTTCAAAGTGCCCTGCTCCCTGGTTATGAAAGAGCAGCGGCACCTCTGCATAGTGCAAAGCAGGCTGCACGAGACTAATATCGTCAGCTACGTGGCCGTTGAGAGCAAAGATATCTGGACGGCCGTCGAGGTCATAGTCAAAGAAGAAGGCGCTAAACGTAAGCGACTTGGCTGAAGCCGGACCTACACCACTAGCAGCGGCTTGATCTGTAAATAAGCCTCCTGCGTCATTGTGGTAGAGCGCGAGACTCTCATTCGTGAAATTGCCGATCAGCAGGCTCGCGCGTCCCGAGGCATCGTAGTCCGCTGCGTCTGCTCCCATACCGGCGCGCGCTTTGCCTGCCTCGCTAAATGCCACACCAGCCGCAAAGGCTTCATCGGTAAATGATCCGTCGTGATTGTTGTGGTAAAGCTTGTTGGGTTGCGTGTCGTTGGTCACGAGCAGGTCCATCCAGCCGTCGTCATCGTAGTCGACCATCACGACCCCAAGTGCTTTGGACTTGGCATCGCTCAGGCCAGCTTTCCTGGTCACATCCTCAAAGATACCGCTCCCCTTGTTATGAAAGAGCGTTGCGCTTTGACCTTTGTACAGCTCCGGGGTGCAGTAGGACTTACTTTTACCGTCCAGCGAGCAAGACTGGTCCGTGGCAATCGACCAATCGACATAGTGCGCGACGTACAGGTCCAGCCGGCCATCGTTATCGTAGTCGAACCAAACCGCGCCCGTGGAAAAGCCCGCATCCTTGACGCCAGCCTTTGGAGTTACGTCCGCGAACCTATGCCCCGCCTGGTTATGAAGTAAGTGGTTGCCGTCGAGTGCAGTGATGTATAAGTCATCGTAGCCATCGTTGTCGTAGTCAGCAACGGCGCACCCCATGCCATACACCTGGAGGTTGAGCCCGGCAGCGGCTGTAACATCGGTGAAGGTGCCATCGTGATTGTTGTGATAGAGGGCGGGCGTAGAGTGCGAGGACCGGTGCTCGGGCCAGTCCATCGAGTTCACAAAGAGCAGATCCTGCCAGCCATCCTTGTCGTAGTCGATAGCACAGACGCCGCTGCCCATTGTTTCTGGGAGATACTTCTTGCCAAACGCCCCGCTGTTATGGCGAAAGTGCAGGCCGGCTGCATGCGTCACATCGACAAAGTGCGGCGGCCCTGCTGGGCGTGCCACACTCACTGTGGCAGTTGGTGGCGAAGCGCCAGGTGGTTTGCTGACGGGGTCCGACACCGCCGAAGACTTTGCATCCGGCTCGGCACCTGTAGGCGGATGGGCGGTACTCCTCTGACATCCAGCAAGCAGAACAAGACAGCAAAGGCTAATAAAGAGGGAGGATGTTCGATTCAATACGAGTTCTTTCTAAGCAGATTAAGCTTTCACAAATTAGCGCAGGCTCGCGGTAAGCGCCAGGTCTGGAGCTGGGGAGACCATGTGAGTTGACTTCCGCGCTAACCACCAGTTCTCGATGAGTAGCGCGCTCGGCCCCACCAGGAAGAGCGCATAGAGTGGCGCGTAAATGTTGGAGTGCAGACGCAGAATCATCTCAACAGCTGCGACGCAAAAGGCGACGACACACTGCCCGCGCTCCGAGCGTACGGTTGTTTTTGGGTCGGTAATCATGAAGAAGATAAACAACTGGTACTCCGGCCCTGTGCCAGGCGATATCTCACTCAAGAAGGGATCGCCAACCATCCAGGAGCGTAATGCAGCAAAGCCGATAAACGAGAGCACATACGTGGCACAGATGTGGAATCGGCGCAGTCGCCAGATGATCGTCGAGCCGAGCAACCAGATAACGAGCATGGCGTAGAGATTGTTGCCCCACTGAATACTCAGGGTAGTGACTGACTCCGCCGAGAGAAACAGGATCACGCAGATAGCGAAGTTGGACGGATTGAAGATATGGCGGTTCTTTATGCGAACCACGTACTTGGATGTGATCGCGATGGCGGCACATATCGCGTACGGCCAGAACGCGGGCGAGCGAAGCAGAATACCAACGCTGATGCCGCTGATGTAGGAGCTGGCGATGTTAGGCCACTTGCCGATGAAGAATTTGCCAAGGGTAAGCTCAGTAACGATGCTGACTACGATCGCCAGCGCCGTGCGCTGGTAGCTTTCAAGAATGCCAAAGGAAAGGTGACCGATGAGCAGGATGAGCGTGATGAAAACGGGCGGCACAAAGCGATTCTCCAGGCTGAACATCTTCCGCCAGCGCATGCCCCGCTCACTCGAAAGCAAACCTGGATACGAGATACCTTGCCCGCTCATGACGGCTCCTTGACAGTGTTGAGCTGCCCAATCTTCCAGCCCGACAGCGTCTGGAGTTTACCAGAGGGCCAACGGACCACGATACTTTCTATCTGCGGTCTGGAAGCCAGACCAAAATGCAGCCGGCGGTCATTCTCTGACGCGAAGCCATTGCCACCGGAGACCTGCTGGACTTGCTCCTGCCCATTCCACCGGACGGTTACCTGTGCTCCGATCGCGCTGCGATTGCTTGCTGTTCCCTCAAGCGCAAACTCAATCCAGGCGTTTGTCGAACTGACCGTATTTCGGTAGAGCAGCAGCGGTCCGCGCTGGTTGGCGACGATGACGTCGACCGCCCCGTTGTTGAACAGGTCAGCCAGGGCGACAGCGCGGCCATCATGCGTGTCGGTGGCGCCCACTGCTTGTGCCACATCCACAAACTTACCCGCGCCATCGTTCAGCCACACCCGCTTCTGCTGGTAGCCGGAGTGGCTTCTGCCGTCGACAGCAGGCCAGTGATCCGCGTCTTCGATGATGCTGGCGTTGCCCCCGGCAACCTTCGCAAAGTCATACCAATAACTACGCTTACGGTCGAGAGAAATGTAACCGTTGGTCAGGAACAGATCCAGCGTCCCATCATTATTCAGGTCGCCAAACTGCGCACCGAAGCTCCAGCCGCCTAACTCGACTCCAAGATCGCGGGCCATGTTCTCGTAGCCGCGCACGCCGCCGTGGGTATCATCCTTTGGGACCCACAAATTATTGCCCTGGATGAGCACGCCATCTTCCGAGATATTCGAAACGTAGATGGCATAGCGTCCCTGGTTAAAAATGTCGCCGACTGCAACATTCATCCCGCTCTTCGGCGAGAAGCCCACGCCACTTGCAGCGCCCGCCTCGTGGAAGCGCTTGCCGTCGTTGATGTACAACTCGGCGACGCCGTAGTCATTGGCGACAAACAAGTCAGGATGCCCGCTGCCCCGCAGGTCGGCCGCCGCTGAGGCAAGCGCCCATCGGCGACTGTTGATGCCGACTTTTGCGCTCACCTCTTCAAACCGGCCGTTGCCCAGGTTATGAAAAAGGTACTTGCGCCCGCCATTTTTCGCGTATTCAAAACTGTCCGGCATCATCCGGGTAGTTTTCAGGTGCCACAGGTCAACATCCTCGGCATAGTAGCCGCCAACAAACAAGTCGAGCAAGCCGTCGCCGTCGTAATCAAACCAGACGGCGGTGTTCGCGTTGATCCATGGCGGAAGGCCGGCCTGATCACTGACCCGTGTAAAGCTCTTACCTGCGTTGTTATGAAATAACTCGGGTCGTCCCCACTTGAATAGAAATAAATCCTCGTAACCGTCATTGTCATAGTCGCCCCAGACGGCGCCCATGGAGACGCCGGTGCCAGACTGGTTCACATCAGCGATCCCAAGCTCGGGCGCGACATCGCGAAAGGTACCGTCGTGCATGTTGCGGTACAGGCGGTTCTTGGTCCCATCGGCACTATTCGTCGTGTATAGATCCGGCCAGCCGTCGCGGTCATAGTCGACCACGGACACAGACGCGCCCATCGACGCAACCTCAGGCATAATGGCGTTGAGCTTGGGATCAAGCGTAGGCGCCTGATGCACAAAGTCGATGCCCGCGCGGTGTGCGTCCTCCTCCAGAAAGAAGCCGTGCCGGGCAATCGCAGCCCTGGGATCGAGTAGCGTACCAGCAGCGCGCGCCCGGCGTGCCTCCACTCGCCTGATCACAATCGGCGTACAAAGCAGCGCTATGAAAAAGATGGCCAGCGCAGCGCGCGCTCCTGCTCCTCGATTCATCGCTTTGCCTCGGCGGGTCCACTTACCAACGCATGCCTGAAGCCTGCAGGTGTCACATAGCGCGTCTGATACGTTTGCCAGTCAGCCTTATGGTGCTGGTAGACCCAATCCTGCTCAAGGATTTCCGGCGCTGTGACGCCATGGCTCGCATCGTAGTCGCGCCGCGTGTGATGAGGGTACGGCAGCACAGTGGCTGAGTAAGTTGAGTTATAGTCGCCGTCCTTGATCCAACCATTGCCCGCGAGGACAAAGTCGCGCACCCAGCCTTCCGGCGGTGCGGCAGGCGCGGCAAAACGCAGCTGCATCTCATCTCCTGCATTCATAATGACGTAACGATCATCGGCTGCCGCAAGCAACTCGCGCACATCGCCAAAGCGCGTGTAATACCCTTCGAGATCGCGCCACCGCGTGCCCGTTCCGGAGAGCCGGTCGTAGTCGGGCAGCTCGGGCGAAGAGTCATTGGCCTGGTAGATGGTCGAGAAGCCGCGGTAGTGCAGGTCAGCCGTTTGAGGCTGCAGGCGTTGCACTGCAAGCGGCGTCGAGGGTCTGCCCTCTGCCCACTGCAGCTGATCCCAGTAGATCTCAAGGTTGGTGCGCAGCCGCAGACGGTGTGGGCTGCCGGGCTTGAACAGGTGATTGAGGTCGATCAGGCAGATCTTATTGCGGCCGGCAGGGAAACCGAGATTCGGTTGCGCCACACGCCAGTGCCCTGCTTCATCCTGCACCTCGAGGCTCAGCCACTGCGGCTTCGGCGCGCTGCCCTGTCCAAGCGCCACGTTAATCGACGAATCCGAGGGGTGCAGCCAGCCGCTCGCGATCAGCCACAGCGGCTTGCCGCTTGCCAGTGTCGCATCGATTGCGGGCGGTAAGTCGACTTCAACAAAATGGTCGCGCGTTATGCCCTGGTACTGGCCACGGCCAAAGGTATCAAGATAGTCGCCATCCAGATGCGCAACCGTGGCGGTCACATCCTGTCCGCCATCGTCCATCGCACGCGCAACCGGCTGCGGCGCGCTCACCGTCGTCACTGCCAGCTTGACTGGCGGCACATCAAAGCGCTCGTCTGTAAAGATCTCTGTGCCTATGGGGTGGTCGACTGCCATAAGTTGCATCGAGTCGTAGTAGTAAGTCTCCCATAATTCGCCTGTAACCCGCAGGTCGTAGACACCCTCACGAGCGACTAACTGGTCGCGCCCGATCTTGTACCACTCTTCGGTGGCAGCGATCCTGGCCGCGCCAAGCGCGTTGATGCGCAGCCCTATCGCGGAGCCCCACGGCACTGAATCCTTGACGAAGCCCATGTGGTGGCCGTCCCAGGCAAAGAGGAACGGGCACGAGCCTTTGAGCCGCTGTTCGGTAACGACCTGCTGGTTGGCCTTGAGGGCGAACTCGGCGCGCACGGACCCATTCGGCCACAGGATGCGCGCAACATCGGTCTGCTTCTGCTCGCCCAGACCAAAGTGCAGCTGCGGCGTGGTGATGGGCTGTCTCTGCACTAGCAGGCCAGCGCGGATCTCGATCTCGCCGCCGATGCCAAAGGAGTTGATGCGCTGGTCGCCGGTAGACTGCTTGGCGCGTGGGCGAATCGTCTGCCAGTGGTAGTTGCGGGTGCCGCGAGCGGTCGCCGTCGCGAGCTTGCCATCGCCGCCCAGGCCCACGAGCGCGAGCTGCCCGTCACCCTTGAGATCGGCGACGGTACCGATACTCTGGCCCGGCATCGCTGCGGTGAGTGGCGCAAAGCTTCCGTTCGCATCCTGCAGCCACAGGCTCGGCGTGCTGTTCGCGTTTGCCGTAACGGGCCCCACCAGCAGGTCAACAGCGCCATTGTTGTCAAAGTCTGCAGCGTAGAGACGTAGCTCGCCTGTGGGCAGCGGCCCTCGCGCCTGCCCAAGCTGCCGGATCGACCACGCGCCGGACGAGCTTCCGGACGCAGAAGGGCCGGCAACCACGGCAACCAGGTGGCCGTCCTGTTGCACGGCTGCCAGGCTAAGCGTGTCCATACCCGCGTTGCTTCCAAGGTCAGCAGCCGCAATTGCGCGAACTGTTCCGAGGCCGGCAGGCAGCGGCGACTCAGCAAACAGGCCAGCGCGCTTGTTCAGGAAGACGTGCAGCTTGCCCTGCCCGTCGATCATGGCTGCATCCGGATTGCCATCCCCGTTCAGGTCGACCCAGGCAAGCTGCCGCAAGCCCCCGATACCCGCAAAGGGCCGCATAACCGCAAAGGTTCCATCGCCGTTGTTCCGCAACAGGATGGGAGGGCCACTACGATCGCCGAGCAGGATGTCGAGATCCCCGTCTGCCTCGATATCGAGCGCCCAGGCGCCGGTATAGCTGCCATTCAGGACCGCTGGCGGCAGTTTCGTTGCCGCAGACACATCGGTAAACGCAGCAGGCGTTTCCTGGCGAAAGAAGCGCACGCCGGCTGCGCCGGCGAGCACGAGGTCAGTCTTGAAGTCGTAATTGAAGTCGATAGGCAGCACCTGCTCCGGCAGCAGAGCAGCGGCCTGCGCGGTGCCGCCGGGGAATGCGAACGTCGCGCCTGACGCCAGCCGCAATTCTTTGCCATCAGCCGCGGCGAGGACCGGGGCCGCGTCACCCGCCAGGATGATGGCACCGGCCCAGGTGGAGGCCTGTGCGCCGGTGAGGCCGGCATCTGCCTGGGACACGAAGGTAAGCGCCGTGTCCGCTGCGGCCGGGCGCGAGGGCGGGTTCTGCATGGTCACAAGCCGCATCATTGGCTGCGCGCCCTCGCCGGGCTGCGGGCGCAGGTCGGCCAGGCTGTCGCGAAAGCTCGGCACCCGCATCAATACGTTGCGCAGGAAGATGGATCGTGTCGCAGCCGACCGGGGCACGTCACCAGCTGCGGCTGCCTGCAACTGCGCAAGCTGCTGCTCCACCTCGGGCGGCCAGCCGCTCGCCTGCGCGGTAATCTGCTGGACTGCCCGGCGCAACCCCTCGACATCGCCGCGCTTGGCCGCAATCCGGCTCAGCTCTAACTCGGCCGCCAGGTTGCCTGGCGCAGCAGCCAGGATCTGCTGCATCAACTGCTCAAAGCGCTGGTCGCTCGAGGCATCGCCTTGCCGCTCGATTTCAGAGGCGAGCTGGTACAGCGCGCGCAGGTTCTTCGGTTCCGCCTGCACTGCGTCCTCCAGGTGCGGAATAGCCGCAGCGGAGTTGCCGCGTTCGCTTTCAAGCAGGCCCAGGAGGTAGTCGATCTGACCATTGTGAGGCGCAAGCGAGTGCGCATGGCCCAGGCGGTCCGCGGCCTGCTCATAGCTGCGCTGCCGCAGGGCAAGCACGCCCCAGTTCACCCACGCCGCCGGCTCGCCGGGGGCAAGCGCTACGGCCTCGGCCAGCCCTGTCTCCGCGCGCACGTCATCGCCCACCTGCAGCCCTGCTAGTCCCGTGTAGAAGGCTGAGACAAAGGCGTCGTAGCGTTTGGACGACGGCTCAGGCACCGAGTGCTTGCACCCGGCGAGCGCCGCTAACGTGCCCAGCAGACCTGCCAGCGCGAGGCGACCGAGCTCCGCGCTGGACCGCGGGCGCACAGCGCAGAACAGCCTGCCAAGCCTGGGCCGATTTGCAAAATTGCTCACGCTCTACTCTACCCGTGTAGCCGCTACTCTCTCTATCGTCTCGGCCGCCGGGGTGTTCACGACAAGGCGAGCGCCGGAGTAGGCCACCCGTGAGCCTATCGAGAACGAGCAACAGGGCGCATCCACCTTCTGGTGGAGAGTCGGTGTCTTTATGCGGCGAGCCGCCTCAGCCATTCCTCGGGCTGGCCTGAGCACGAGTACCGTTGGCCATGCCAGGTGGCTGGTGCAGCAGAGCTCTTACAAAAACGAGCGACCCTTTGACCGGGACTGTTGCGCCTCCTGTGTTTGCACGATGCTCCGCTCGATCCGCCGATCGGGAAGCAGCCACATTGCGGCGACGATGCCGTACCCGAGACAAGCCAGTGGCGGCTCGAGAAACGCGAGCCCGATGGACACCAAGTAGATGACAATGCTCATGCTCCCCTTCGTGTCACTACCGATGGCTCGTGAGAGTGGGGAATCCACAGGGTGGCGTGCGATCAGGGCCCTGGTGAGCAGGAAGTACGCCACGGCGGCGAGCAGAAGCATGCCACCATAAAGCGCCACCGGCAGCGAGGCATAATGGCTGGCGCCCATCCAGGCTGTGGCGAACGGCGCAAGCGAAAGCCAGAAGAGCAGGTGGAGATTTGCCCAAAGCACTGTGCCATCCACGTGGTCGGCCGCGTGTAGAAGATGATGGTGATTGTTCCAGTAGATACCGACATAGATGAAGCTAAGCACATAGCTTGCAAAAATCGGCAGCACCGAGGCCAGGGCCTGTAAGTGCACGCCCGTCGGCGTCTTCAGATCGAGCACCATGATGGTAATAACCACTGCGAAGACACCATCGCTGAAAGCTTCCATTCTCTCTTTCTTCATCGCACCGCACGGTTCCTTTCAGTCAAGCCGACTCGTACGCTTGTAGCAGCGAGGCCGGCTCCTGCTGGGCAGCGCCAGGTAAATCAGGGTCAGAGCGAGCCCACGCGAGGCTAAAACAGCGATGTTGTTCAGGAGAGCCTTATCCAGCCCGCAATCAAGACGCCAGGTGTTTGCAGCGTGCCATGTTCTGAAGCCTGCGGGCCTTGGGGGCAGCATACGCGGAGAAGGGTGAAGAGACACGTTCCTGTTCCATGGCAAGCAGCGCGCACGCTTCACGGGCTGTGAGGAAGTAAGGATTGGCGAGAAGGCTGAAGGACTGCAAAAGTGGTGGCCAGAGAGGGATTTGAACCCCCGACGCCGGCCTTTTCAGGGCCGCGCTCTACCCCTGAGCTATCTGGCCTTGGGATTCCCAAGAACGCCTGCAAGGGTGGGGTGCAGGCGGTGTCAACGAGCGCCGGAGCGCCCGGACAACTTCCGTAGTATAGCAAAGCAGTGGCAGCTCGGCGCCACTCCGCCCGGCCGGTCGCGGGGCAAAGTACGGCCTCAGTAGCGTGACACCAGCCACACGCCCGCGACCAGCAGCGTACATCCTGCGATCCTGCCTGGCGAGGCCGTATGCTGCTTGAAGCCAATCCAGCCAAACTGGTCGAGCAGTACCGAGACAATGATCGACGCGGTGATACTTAGCCCGGTGAAGACGCCCGAGCCCAGCTTTTGCGCCAGCATCAGCCCAGCCATGGTGGAGGCGATACTGATCAGCCCGCCCATCCACGCCCACCAGGGCACGTGCGCCATGGCGCCGGGGATGCTACCGAGCCGCGCCGAGGAGAACTGGCGTACGCAAAGCGCGAGCAGCAGGACGCCAAGCAAGCCGCTGGCGTAGACCCACAGGCCTGCCAGCAGGGGCTGGTCGAGGTGCTTGTTGAGCTCGGCGTTGGTGGCAGACTGGAAAGGATTGGCGGCGCCGGCCGCGAGCGCAGCCAGGATAGCGAGCAGGAACATGGGCCCTCATTGCCTGAGATGCATGCGCACCCAAGAGCCGTGGCAGCAGTGGCTTATGAAACAGCCCTTTAGTCACGCGCATGAGTCACACGTGTCGCGGCGAGCTACCTGGAAACAGGGTGCTCCGCGACCAGGCTCACCAGGTTGCGGTGACTACCTGCTCGGTATACCCCGCTCCTTGGGGGAAATGCACCACGAGCTCGTCCGGCAAACTCTGCGCAGGGCCCTGCGAAGCAACCGGTTGATGTGCCAGGGTTGCGCCAGCCACGTGCACACTCTTCACGCCGTTCAGCCGCAGCGGCAGCCTATAGGTTGAACCACCCTCGGCCTCAAGCGACCAGCTCGCGCTTCTGCCGGTGGCCTGCTGGCGCAGCACCTTGAGCTGCATCGTCCGTGCGCCGGGCAGGGGCAGCTCTGTCGGGATCACGATCTCGGCCCCGGGAAGCGGAACGCTCAAGACGCCGCCTGCCGCCACCCGGTCAAGCGGGCCCGCAAGCTTAAGAGCCTTGACTGCACCCTCGGCCTCCATGTGAACCGTCATCGACGCGCCCTCGCGATGGTAGACCAGCGTCACCATGGCTCCCGTGCCTGATGGCACATGGCGCAGGGTTGCCCCATTCCAGTCCGCAGGCAGGTGCGGGTCGACCGTGACCATCCCGTCACGCACGGTGATGCCAAACAGCCCTCGCAAAGCAGGCGTCAGCACCATGGCCGACGACCAGAGCTGGTGCGTCGTCGAGCGGCCAAACGGGGCGAAGGTCGCGCCGGAGAGCAGCTCGGTCACCGCGCCGGGGTCCTGCGACCAGGTCATGTTCGCATTTTGCATCAGGTGCGCATAGCCGGAGAGCGAGCGTCCGGTACGATACTCGGCAAGCGAGGCCCAGCCGGTAAACAACGGCCAGACCGATCCCTGGTGGTAGCTGATGGGGTCGTAGAACGTCTCACGCTCACCCAGGTCGCGGGTGCCCCAGTCGGTTGAAAACTCATGCGAGGCCCAGCGCTCGAACATGCGGTCGGGCGCGGGTAGGCCATAGTGCCCGTCGAACCAGGCGACCGTGGGGTAGATCGTCGCGGTGGTGTCGAGCGAGCCATCCTTATTGCGCGAGAAGGCGTACATGCCGTCCGATGCTGCCCCCGGCGGGTACTCGCGCGCGAGCGTCTCCGCAATCGCCCTGGCTCGCTGCTCCGCCTCACCGCCTGGTTGCTGCGTCAATGCAGCAAGACGCGCGTAGGACGCTGTTGCCTGCCGGTCGAGCGCGGCCAGGTAGACCTCCTGGTGCGGCATCCCTACCGGCCAGCTCTCGACCCACCCTGTCCCCTGGGCGTTGTCGTAGATGCCGTCGCCATCGGTATCGTGGGTGCTCTCAAAGGTGTAGGCCTGCGCAACGGCAGCCCAGTGCTCCTTAAGCCAGGCGAGGTCGCCGCTCGCGTTTACATAATCCTCAACAGCCATCAGGAAAAGCGGCGTTGCGTCCGCGGCTGCGTACTCGTACGGCAGGCTTGGCCAGTCGACCAGCTCGGCTGTCTGCGAATACTCGTGCATGATCTTGCCATCGGCCCGCTGCCGCTTGAGCAGAAAAGCGAGCTCCTCGCGGGTTAACGCGAGATCTCCATAGCTGTCGACCGCAAAAAGCGTGTACAGCGCATCGCGCCCGAAGAACCACCCGAAACCCGGGCGGTTTGAGTCTCCCGAGTTAAAGAGCCCGGCCACCAGCGCCAGTTCATCCCCATGCTGCACGCGAAGCTGGTCGATCGAGAGCTCGGCCCAGCGCATGGCCTCGTTAAAATGCGTATCAGGGGACTCGACGGTCAGCCGCGTGTCAAAAAAGTGCGCATAGTAAGTGGCGGTGCCCTGGTAAAGCTGCGCCACCTGGCTGCCCTGGCTTGCAAGCTGGCTTAGGAGCGCAGCCGCGCTCGCTGTCTGAGCCGTATTGCCGGCGGCCATCAGCAGGGGGAAGTACTTTGCCCCGTCCGGCGCCGGGTCATAGTGCAGCACCAGCTGCAGGGGCCAATGCTTCGGGCGCTCCTGGTAGGGAGCCAGGATGCCGGGCTCTGTGCCAGGCATGGCGACTGCTCCGGCCAGCGCGTCGGAGTCGGTATGCAGCAGGTAGTAGCCGCCCGGCCCGGGCGCACCGGCTGATCCGGCCTGTGCACCGGCGACGGGTAGGACGCTGGTGCTGACCCACTCCGGCGAAGGCGCGTTGTAGTTGGCGGCAGGCCACATCCGCTTGATCTCCGGAGTGAAGTTGAAGGTCAGCGTCATCGGCCTGACCGAGTCAACCTGGAAGAGCCCCATCACGCCCGCGCCGTTTGCCTGGCACGGCGTTGCAAAGAGTATCTCCCGCACCGTGAAGGCCGCATGCGCGTAGGTGATGGTCGTGTGGTCCGGGGCAACCTCGATCTCGCTAGCCTGGTCATTCACGTCGATCGGGACGGTATAGTCCTTGAGCTCGGCCGTGATACGAAAGTGCGAGAGCAGCTTGATAGGCCAGGCCCACGCCTCGAAGCTGCCATCCTGCTGGCCGACGAAGGCGCCACACTTGCCTGCAACCGTGAAGGGCTTGAGAGCCTGGGCCGGTTGCCGGATGCTGAGCGTGCTGGCAAGCGCGAACGGTGCGAT
The DNA here is from genome assembly GCA_964658255.1 of Candidatus Babeliales bacterium. Lineage (GTDB taxonomy): Bacteria > Acidobacteriota > Terriglobia > Terriglobales > Acidobacteriaceae > EB88. Next base: position 4,424 of record CAZZYO010000006.1, on the reverse strand, counting down.
CGGCTGGAGCCAGGCTGGACCCTGCGTCTCTGACCGGACCTGCATCTGCGCCTGGCCCTGAACCGGGGCCTGGCCCTGAACCGGGGCTATCCCGCAGATCATCGCTGCGAACATGACCCCAACGCGTGCCCGGTACCATACACTTGCTGCAATCATTCCGCGCCACTCCAGTTGAGAGGCAGTCCGCATGCATGACGCACGACCCGGCCACCTGGCCTCCATCTGCCTGACCCTGCTGCTTGGCCTGCATGTGGCTGCTCACGCGCAGCATACCCCGGCTGCTGCACCCGGCGCTACACGTGCCGCGCGCGCGCTTGAAGACGCGAAAGCACGAGGACCGCTGGCGCTGCACGCGTTCCTGGTCCGCATGCCCAAGGGTGGCGACCTGCACGTGCATCTCTCGGGTGCCATCTATGCCGAAACCTGGCTGCGCGAGGCTGCCGAGGACGGCATGTGTGTGGACCCGGCAGCACTTGCCTTTGACAAGACAGGCAAGCAGGCGAACGGCACCTGCCGGCCGGGTGACGTACCCGCTGCCGCTGTCCTAAAGGATGAACACCTCTACGACCAGCTGATCGACTCCTTCTCCATGCGCACCTTTGTGCCCGTAACGGGCGAGAGCGGGCACGATCACTTTTTTGCCACCTTTGCGCGCTTCAGCGGCGTGGAGAAGCGCCACATGGGCGAGTGGCTGGACGAGGTAGCCACGCGCGCCGCTGCGCAGAACGAGCAGTACATGGAGCTGATGGATACCCCGGAGTGGCGGCCGGTTGCCGCGATGGCCGAAAAGATCGGCTACAAGGCCGACCTTGCGCAGTATCGCGGGGAGATGCTGGGCGCAGGACTCAGGCAGAGCATTCCTGCTATGCGCGCGGACCTGGACCGCGCCGAGGCAGACCGCCGCGCACGAGAGCACTGCGATACCTCTGCGCCTCTGCCTGGATGCACGGTCAAGCTGCGCTACGTGTACCAGGTGCTTCGTGGAGTAAGCCGCGAGTCAGACTTCGCGCAGATATTGCTTGGCTTTGAGCTCGCCTCGGCTGACCCCCGGGTTGTAGGACTGAACCTGGTGCGACCCGAGGACGGGCGCAGCGCGCTTGAAGACTATGCAGTCGACATGCAGATTCTCTCTGCCCTGCACGCGCTCTACCCCACGGTGCACATCAGCCTGCACGCCGGCGAGCTCGCCCCGGGGCTCGTGCCGCCCTGGGAGCTTACCAGCCATATTCGCTCGGCAGTGGAGGACGCGCACGCCGAGCGCATCGGGCATGGCGTAGACGTGATGTACGAGGATCGCCCGTATGAGCTGCTGAAGGAGATGGCCGACAAACACGTCGCGGTCGAGATCAATCTGACCAGCAATGACGTGATCCTGAATGTGAAGGGGGACGAGCAGCCGCTGCCCTTCTACCTGGCAGCGCATGTGCCGGTCGCGCTTGCAACCGATGATGAAGGGGTGTCGCGCATCGACCTGACACACGAATATGTGCGAGCCGTTGCTACATATCGCCTGAGCTATCTGCAGCTGAAGCAGATGGCGCGAGCCTCGATCGAGCACAGCTTTTTGCCGGGAGCGGGCTTGTGGGCGATCGCCACTCCCGAAACTCTCACCCAACCGGTCGCCGTCTGCCGGGCGCAGCTTGGCGGGGAAAAGCCCTCCGGCTCGTGTGCTGCGCTGATTGAGGGCAGCGAAAAAGCGCAGCAGGAGTGGGAGCTTGAACACAGGTTTCACACCTTTGAGGCAAGCTTCTGATTGCGCGGAACGCTTCTGCACCCAGCCAGGATCGTTTGTTGAACGCGAGGAGGCTGCGCTGAATGCGGATCGTTCTCGCAACCTTTGGCAGCGCCGGGGATGTAAATCCCCTGATTGGTCTTGCACTTGAGCTAGCCAGGCGAGGTCATCGCGCTGTACTTGCCGCGCCGGAGATGTTTCGCGCCAAGGTCACGCCACTGGGGATCGACTTCTTCCCGATGCGTCCGGAGCAGGATCCGTCAAACAAGGCGCTGGTCGCGATGATCTACGACCGTAAACGCGGTACCGAGCGCGGTCTGCGGGAGTTTCTCTTCCCGGCCCTGCGCGCAAGCTACGACGACCTGCTGGCGGCCGTTACTGCTGATGGCGGCGCAGACATCCTGGTGACGGGCGAGCTCGCCTATGCGGGCCCGCTGGTCGCAGAGGTCACCGGCGTCGCCTGGGTCTCCTACGTGCTCGCACCGTTTTCCTTCTTCTCAGCGTGGGACCCGCCTGTGCTGCCGCCATACCCGTTGCTCGCGCACGCCCAGTCGGTCATCCCCGGCACCGGGCACCTGGTGCGACCCTTTGCACGCTGGGTCACGCGCAGTTGGTGCGAGCCGGTGTACACGCTGCGTCAGGAACTTGGTTTGCCGCCTGGTGCAAGCCCGCTGTTTGACGCGAAGCATTCGCCGCGACTGGTGCTGGCATTGTTTTCACAGGTGCTCGGCGCATCGAAGCCGGATTGGCCGGCAAGCGCCGTCACCACGGGCTTCGTGTTTTATGACGGCGATGGCGCTGCGACCAGGCTGGCTCCCGAGCTTGTTACGTTTCTTGATGCAGGGCCGCCGCCGCTGGTTTTTACGCTGGGCTCGGCTGCTGTCTTTGACCCAGGCGATTTCTACGAGCAAAGTGCGCGCGCAGCAGAAATGCTTGACATGCGTGCAGTGCTGCTGGTCGGTGGAGACGCTGCGACTCGTACGCGGTCGCGATCCTCGGCCAACATACTGGTGCTCGACTATGCGCCCTTTTCGCTGCTCTTCCCCAGGGCAGCGTTGGTGGTGCACCAGGGCGGGGTCGGCACAACGGGGCAGGCTCTGCGCGCAGGCAAGCCCATGCTGATCATGCCCTACAGCCATGACCAGCCGGATAACGCGCGCCGCATGCGTCGCTTGGGAGTGGCCAGGGTGATCGCGCGCAAACACTACAGTGCCGCGCGTGCGGCGCATCTGCTCGGGGCTTTGAAGCGCGAGCCGAACTATGCGGCACGCGCAGCCTCCGCAGCGCGCGTGATTGCTGGCGAAGACGGGTTACAGCGCGCATGCGATGCGCTTGAGAGCGTGCGCACCTGACTAGGGCCTACGCCTCGGCGATCGTCCGGTTGGTAAGCGTGCCGATGCCTTCAATGGTGATTGCGACTTCCTCGCCGGGCTTCAGCCAGCGCTTCGGCGTGCGTCCCAGGCCAACGCCCGGCGGTGTGCCGGTGCTGATGATGTCGCCCGGTTCAAGCGCAACGATCGACGAGATGTACTCGATCAGCACGGGAAGCTTGAAGATCAGGTCGCGCGTGTTCGCGTGCTGCAGGGCTTCCCCATCGATGGTGAGGAGAATATCAAGCGCATGCGGATCCGTGATTTCATCCGCTGTAACGATCCAGGGGCCCACAGGGCAGAATGTCTTATAGCTTTTGCCAAGCACCCACTGACTCGTCGCTAACTGCACGTCACGAGCACTTACATCATTCAGGATCGTGTAGCCATAGACGTGATCCTGCCAATCATCCTTGATGTGCGCGCCACCCTTGCCGATCACCACCGCCAGCTCGGCCTCGTAGTCAGGCTCGTGGCTGTTCTTCGGCAGCACGATAGGTGAGTTGTGACCGGTGAGCGACGACTGCAACTTTAGGAAGACAGTGGGCACCGCCTGCACGGCCATTTTAGATTCTGCTGCATGGTCGCGATAATTAAGCCCTATGCAGAAGATGCGCGGCGGCGCGAGCAGCGGGCTGAGGAGCTCGACTTCACTCAGCGGGAGCAGGCTTCCACCTGCGACAAGCAACCGCTGCGCCTGGCTCAGAGCCACATCCCCTGCGCTCACAAATGCTTCCATGCTCGCGTAGCCTAGCGAGGTGAAATCGATCACCGCCACGTCATGGCCGACCTGGTCAGCGCTACCGCCTGTACTGCGCACCGCGCCTAGCCTGATTGCGCCAGCGTGCTTATAGGTGACTAACTTCATATATCTCCTTGCCAGACCTTTCCTCCGGGAAAGGTGTAGTCTTCAAGCGACTGCGGATGCATCTCGATGCTATAGCCGGACTGCCTCGGCAGCTGGTAATGTGCATTGACTATCCGCACCGGGTCCACGAAGTGCTCATGCAAGTGGTCGACAAACTCGGTGACCCGGCTATCCAGGCTCCGGGCGACACATAATTGGTCGTAGGCTGACAAGTGCTGTACATACTCGCACAAACCTACGCCGCCCGCATGTGGGCAGACAGGGATATCGAAGATGCCGGCCATCAGGATGACAGCCAAATTCTCATTCACTCCAGCCAGGCGACAGCTATCGATCTGGCAGATATCGATCGCACCTGCCTGCATCAGCTGCTTGAAGATGACGCGGTTTTGACAGTGCTCGCCTGTGGCAATGCGAGTTGGCGCCGCCTCGCGCCGGATGCGCGCATGCCCCA
>CAZZYO010000005.1:0-71010 GCA_964658255.1 Candidatus Babeliales bacterium | reverse complement strand
CTTTCCTGAAGCGGCTCCCCGGCACGGCTAGTGCTTGATCTCGGCTGGGGCAAACGGGTGCGGCGCCGTTGGGCCTTGGCCGAGCGACTCGCCTGCCTCCGCCATCGTCTGCCCGCCCAGCGCGCTGGTGACCGCTGAGTCCATCATGAGCTCGGCAAACCGCCGGGTCGCTTTATCGAGCGCCTCGGTGCCGGCCTGGATCGCCTGCCGGTCTTCGCCTGTGGCTAACACACCTAGCTCCTCGGCCAGCATACCAATGCTTGTCGTCTCTTCGAGCGACAGCTGCGCCCATGCGGGATGCTCATGCGCCTTGCTGACCGCAGCCAGGATCGTCTCTGCCTCGTTGCGAGCTTCGATCAGCTGGCGCAACGCGATGTCCGCCTCGGCGTTGTCAAAGGAGTCGAGAATCATCGTCTCGACCTGCTCGTCGGTGAGCCCGTAGGTCGGCTTCACCTCAACCTGGGCCTCGCGCCCGGAGCGCTGCTCGCGCGCCGAAACCTGCAGAATGCCGTTGGCATCGATGAGGAACTTGACCTCGATCCGCGGCAGCCCGGCTGCCATGGGCGGGATGCCCTTCAGATCAAAGCGCGCGAGCGACCGGCAATCGTTGGCCAGCTCACGCTCACCCTGCACCACGTGGATTGCCACGTTAAGCTGCCCGTCGACGCCAGTGGTAAAGTGCTCTGTCTCGGAGGCAGGAATGGTCGAATTGCGATGGATGATCTTCGCGACTACGCCACCCAGCGCCTCGATGCCCAGCGAGAGCGGGGTCACATCGAGCAGCAGCATGTTTTCCGTCGCCGCTGAGCCACCGGCGAGTATGTTTGCCTGGACCGCGGCGCCGAGCGCGACGACCTCGTCGGGGTTGAGCTCGGTGTGCAACGTGTGGCCGCGGTCAGCAAGGTCGAAGAGCGTGGCAACGCGAGTCTGGACGAGTGGAATGCGCGTCGAGCCACCAACCATGACCACCTCATCGATCTCGGCGGTCGAAAGCTGCGCGTCGGCAAGCGCCTGGCGAACCGAAACCAGCGTCCGCTCGACGACCGGGGCGATGAGCTGATCAAATTGCGCTCTCGTCAGCTCGCGGTGGTAGCTTAGCGCGGCGCGGGTGGAGGTCGCAGGCAGTTCGACGGAGAGCCGGGCAAGCTCTTCTTCCGAAAGCACGATCTTTGCCTCGATGACAGCCTTGCGAACAGCCTGCACCGCTGCGGCGTCCGCGCGCACGTCGTTGCCGGTGTCGCCGGCAATGTCGTCGAGCGCGATCGCAATCAGCAGGTTGTCGATATCGTCGCCGCCAAGATGCGTGTCTCCATTGGTCGCGACGACCTCAAAGATGCCGTCCTGCAGCCGCAGGATCGAGACATCAAAGGTTCCACCGCCAAAGTCATAAACAGCGACGAGGCCTTCCTTGCGGCGATCAAGTCCATAGGCAAGCGCCGCCGCTGTCGGCTCGTTCACCAGGCGCAGGACCTCGAGACCAGCCATGCGGCCTGCATCCTTGGTGGCCTGACGTTGCGCGTCGTTAAAGTAGGCGGGAACGGTAATGACAGCCTTGGACACGGCCGCGCCGAAGTAGCGCTCGGCATTGCGCCTGAGCTGCCGCAGCACCTGGGCACCGATCTCGGGCGGGGTGACCTGGGCATCCCCGATCTGGAGCCGTAGCACTTCGCCGGCCTGCATGTCAGAGGCGAGCTGGAAGGGGAATAGCTTCAGCTCATGCTCGACGTCTTCCAGCCCGCGGCCCATCAGGCGCTTGGCCGAGTAGACGACGCGCCCAGGCTGCTCGGCGAGATAGCGCCGCGCCGGGTTACCAACGACGACCTTACGCGCTCCATCAGCACTTGCAGGGAATGCAACCACGGAAGGGACGAGGTTGGTACCGTCCTCCCCGGGGATGACTACGGGCTGCTCGCCCTGCATGAAGGCGACCAGCGAATTGGTCGTGCCGAGATCAATCCCGATCACTGGCTGCCGTGCTGTGCTGTCCTGCTCTTCTGCCATCTACCCCGTTCCCTCTTCTTGACCCTAAGCAAATGTCAGCGCCGCAGCAACGCTCGTCAGCCCAGCCACAACCGCCGCGATTTACAAACGTAAGCGGCCCCGGCCGTCGATCCTTGCTTGCCAGGGTTGGGAGCGAAGGATCCACGGTTGATTCTGCGTTAAGCCAGCGCCTCGCCTACGTCGCGCACCAGGTTGCGGATGTACCGCCGCTTATCAAGCAACGCTGCCATGGTTGCGAGCGCCTTCCTTCTTGCAACATCCTCCCCACTGGCGAGCGAGTCATCCCAGCGCTTCCACTCTGTCTCGAGGGCGGTGTCAAGCGCGCCGAGCTGGCCTGCAAACTGCGCCTGCGCCGCTTCTAGATCGCGGCGCAACTGCGGGTCATCTTCACCCATGCTGCGATTGGCCCGCATCTCCTCAAGCTGCATGTTCAGCTCGAAGACCTCTTCCAGCAGATCGGCAGGCGGCTTGGCCGTTGATTTCTCATCCGCAAGCGTCACCCCCTCGAGCCGCAGTAGGTACTCGGTGCGGGAGACGGGCTGCTTGAGCGTGCGATAGGCGTCGTTCAACAGCGAGGTCTGCTCAAGCGACCATTGCTGCTTTTCCAGCGCAGCGGTAGCAAAGCGGTCCGGATGTACGTCGCGGCTTAGCCGGTAAAAACTGCGCTCCAGAGCCTTCACGTCTACCGCAAGCTTGCGCGGCAGGCTGAAGACGGCGAAGAAATCCGCACCTCCGGCAGTCGAACCGCCGGCGAATTGGGATGCAGGTTCAGTCATAGGAGAAGAGCGGGAACGGCTAAGCCGAGAAGGACGACCCGCAGCCGCAGGACTTGGTCGAGTGCGGATTGATGAAGTTGAAGCCCTGGCGCATCAGCGTCTCGTCGTAGTCAAGAACCATGCCGTGCAGGTAGAGAAAGCTCTTGGGGTCGACGAAGATGCGAACGTCGTCGAATGCGTAGATACGATCGCGCTCGCGGGGCTGAGAGTCAAAGCGAATGTTATAGGACAGCCCGGAGCACCCACCGCCCTGGATACCAAGGCGCAGCCCACCCTCTGCAGGGGAGACGCCCTCCTTGGCCATGGCAACGCGGATACGCTGGAGTGCGCGTTCAGTGACTTGCACACCCTTCTGCGTGACGGGGAGGTTATCGGGTTGGAGGATGCCTGGGAGTGTACTCATGGGTTACAACTGCTTTTCCGCATCTGCTTACGTGCCCGGGTAAGTCTCAGTAGCTGCCAATTCTCTTCTCAACCAAAGCGGCTTGCACCTCATCATTCATTTTGGATGAGAGATGCATGCCGCTTTGCTTCCGCCCATCCCTCGCGGCTAGGCGATCGAGGCGTGACCCGGATGCTCGTCGGTCCGGCCATCATGCCTACGCTCGCAGTCTCGCCGACAAGGCCATGACTAGGCGGTGACAACCGGCTGGGCAGCCTCGATAGACTCTGCCACGCCGTTTTTGGTCTTCCAGTCACCGATCGCAGCCCGAATCGCATCCTCGGCCAGCACCGAGCAGTGGATCTTGACCGGCGGCAAAGCCAGCTCCTTGACGATATCCGTGTTCGAGATCGTAAGCGCCTCGGAGATCGTCTTGCCCTTGACCCACTCGGTCGCGAGCGACGAGGAAGCGATTGCCGACCCGCAGCCAAAGGTCTTGAACTTGGCTTCCTCAATGACCTGGGTCTCTGGGTTGACCTTGATCTGCAGCCGCATGACGTCGCCGCACTCCGGAGCACCCACCAGCCCCGTACCAACCTCGGATGAGGTTTTGTCGAGCGTGCCAACGTTGCGCGGATTGCTGTAGTGATCTACGACCTTATCGCTGTATGCCATTTCGTTCCTCCTGCGGAACTCTCACGAAAACATGCCAATACTTCTGAATGTAACCAGACCACGTAACTCACGAAAAGAACACCCATGGCCCCAACCAGTACCAAGGAAGCTGCTTCTCGAAGAGGCTTGGCTTCCTTGATGCCGATCCCACCCCACGCGCCCGGCGGTACAGGTTCGACGATGCCCGTGAACCCGACCACGATCACGGCCGGAGCACGCCGTTGAAGCGGCTACGCTTCGTCTCCCCAGCCCGCCGCGCTCTAGTGCGCTGCCCACTCGATCTTGGTCAGGTCAATGCCTTCCTTGACCATCTCATAGAGCGGCGAAAGCTCGCGCAGCTTCTGCACCACGTCAATCAGCTTGTCGGCTACGTAGTCCACTTCTGCCTCAGTGTTGAAACGCCCCAGCCCGAAGCGGATCGAGCTATGCGCCACATCGTCACCAAGGCCGAGCGCCTTCAATACATAGGATGGCTCCAGCGTCGCCGAGGTGCAGGCCGAACCGCTCGAAACAGCAATGTCGTTAATGCCCATCAGCAGGCTCTCGCCCTCTACGTAGACAAAGCTCATGTTCAGGTTGCCCGGCAGGCGGCGACCCGGCTCGTTCGTCCCATTGACAAAGACGTAATCGAGCACCGACTCGAACTTCTTCTGCAGACGATCACGCAGCGCGATCTGCCGCTTAGCCTCGGCTTCCATCTCGGCGCCGGCGATCTCACACGCCTTGCCAAAGCCCACGATCCCCGGGACGTTCAGCGTGCCGGAGCGCATGCCCCGCTCGTGGCCGCCGCCATTCTGCTGCTCTGAAATCTGTACCCGTGGATTGCGGCGCCGCACGTACAAAGCTCCGACACCCTTGGGACCATAAACCTTGTGCGCCGTGATCGACATCACGTCGATGTTGTCCGCAATCACGTTGACCGGGATCTTGCCGACAGCCTGCACGCCATCCGTGTGGAAGATGATGCCCTTCTCGTGGCAGAGAGCGCCAATCTCACGGATGGGCTGGATCACGCCAATTTCATTATTGGCGTACATGACCGAGACCAGGATGGTTTTGTCGGTCAGGGCGTTGCGCACGTCGTCGAGCGAGACCAGGCCATCCGCCTGCACTGGCAGATAGGTGACCTTGTAGCCAGACTTCTCGAGCCGCTTGCAGGTGTCGAGCACCGCCTTGTGCTCGGTCACCTGGGTGATGATGTGGTTGCCGCGCTCCTTGTACATCTCGGCGATACCCTTGAGCGCAAGGTTGTTCGACTCGGTCGCGCCCGAGGTGAAGATAATCTCCTTGGCAGTGGCGCCGATCAGCTTGGCGATCTGCTCGCGCGCATACTCGACACCCTGTTCGGCCTCCCAGCCGAAGCCGTGGTTGCGGCTGGCCGCGTTGCCGAACTTGCCCGTAAAGTAGGGCACCATCGCGTCGAAAACCCTCGGATCAAGCGGCGTGGTGGCGTGATTATCCATGTAAATCGGCAGCTTGACGCCGTGCGGCCCAGGGATCGCGCCGGAGTCAGCCCCCGGTATGGCGGGCACTACCGCGTCAGCGCTGTCGAGCGGTGGGGTCATGCTGTTACTGCCGGGTGCTAAAGCCGTGGTGCTCATAAGGTTGCTCTCCAGATACCGTAAACAGATACTGTAAAACCGATTGCGAACACCCAAGCCGCCTTCTGCGTGCCGCTGGCTGGCTAGAACTGAATCGACACCAGGGGCTGTTCAGCGCTGTGTGCTCGATTGCGGTCCGCCGCTACCAGGTCGCCGATGCGGATGTTCTTGAGCAGCTGCGCGATGGCATCATTGACGCGCAGCATTGGTTCTTTGATGGTGCAGCTCTCGGTCAGGTCGCACGTTCTGGTGCCCGTAGTGCACGCGGTCAAAAACTGTGGCCCGTCTACCGCCCAGATCACCTCAAAGGCCGTGATGTTTGCCGCTTCCCTGGCCAGCACATAGCCGCCATTGGTGCCGGCGCTTGACCGCACCAGGCCAACCTTGGCCAGGCGCTGCAGGATTTTGGCCAGCAGCTGCGGCGGAATGTGGTAGGCCTCGGCGATGTCTTTGGCGCTGAGCGCAGCACTGTGCGGGTGCTCGGCCAGGTACTTGAGCGCCAACAGGCCGTAGTCCGCTTTCTTGGTCAGCCGCAGCATCCTCTCCAGTATAGGACCGAAAAGCCGCCCTACAATGGCGGGAGAGCGAAATGCTCACTTTTGTTCTTTAATAGGCATTCTCCAAGTCATTGTGGATGGGACTGCATCTTTCCGACATTGACATGTTCGCCTGTGATGTTTCCCGGTTACAATCGGCGCGAGGAGCGGGAACCGTCAAGGCGCCTGCACCACCCTACGACCAATGAATACCCCCTGCAAACACCCCAGAGTTCGTATTGTGGCTCGCGAAGAAGACGCCGAGTTTGTCGAGTGCCAGGAGTGCGGAGAGGTCTTCGACTCCGACGAGTTCCGCGACATGGAGATCGAAGCCAAGGCACTCGAGTCGCCTGAGCAGGACGCAGGTCTTGGAGAAGAAGTCTAGGCAGCTGCCGAGTCGCCGCCGCTGACGCTGAGTCGCCAGGCAATGCGCAGCGCGTAGTCAAATGCCGAGATGCAGGTAAGGCCTGCGGTCCCGATGAGCGCTGCCTGGCGCACCAGGAGAATCGGCGCCAGGGGCTCAAACTGCGCCAGCAAAACAGCCAGCAGGGCGGCTATCTGCACGAAGGTGTTTGCCTTGCCAAAGATGCTCGGCCGGAAGTTGCGCAGGCCTACGGCGGCGAACAGCGTTGCGCCAATGATCAGGATCCCCAGGTCGCGCGCGAAGACCAGCACCGTTACCCGGCGCGAGATCAAGCCCACATGGTTCAGCACCAGGAACAGCGTGCTCAGCAGCAGCTTGTCGGCCACCGGGTCAAGGTACTGGCCGAGCGTGGTGCGCTGTTTCAGAACGCGGGCGAGCAGGCCATCCAGTCCGTCCGAGATACCAGCCAGCACAAACAGCAAAAACGCCGTACGGTAGTGGCCATCCAAGATGGCCAGCACTAGAAACGGAACCATGCACAGGCGCGAAAAAGTAAGCAGGTTGGGCACAGCGCGAAGCTGGTTCACTGAGCGTGGATCATCAATTTCCTTGTGCCTTTCGGGGAACGCAACTACCGAGTCCTCAGAGCTGACCGTAACCAGTTGTGCCATAACCACCGGTGATAGTATCGCAGCCGCGACTCGACAGGCCATTTCACTGCGCTCCAGGGGAGTGGGTCAGTTTGCTTACCTTTTGCTTACCTTCCGATAACGCCGTTCTTGTGGGAGAGCGATGGCCTTGACGTGCAGATACGAGCGACCTTGCTTCTACAATCTTCCTCATGGCTCGTCTCAATGCAAAGCTCTTTGAGAGTTCGTTAGCTGACACCATCGCCTGGTGCAGAACAAAGCTTGGAACTGTGGATGTAGCAACGGAACAGGTACGGCGTCGACAGGAGTCCTATTACTTAGCCGAGCAGCAATGGAAAGAAGCCATCGACACCAGAGATCGACTTGGTCTTCGAAGTGTTGCCGGCATAAAGGAGTACCAGCAAGCGGTTGCTTCACTTGAGGAGATCCGAGATCTCCTAGGCCCAATGGACCGCAATCTACGAAGCCCAGAACTAAAGCCGAGGTTCGGTCTCGATCAATTTGGAAACGACCTCCTTTGGGAACAAGCTGCCGAAGAAGTAGTGACGAAGCGAGCGCGACTTGTGACCGGATTTGTAAATGAACAGGCTATGAGTGACGCAGGAGGCCGCTTTCTCCTATACAGTCCGAGCGAAAACCTCGCTTGTGGTGCGGCGGACCAAAGTTCGAATGGCTTCTTTGACACGAACAACGTCCCGCCATGGGATCTTTGGCTTGGCTTTTCGAACGGTACGCTTGTGAGCTGGGTTCCACCTGTCTTTGTTGATGTGGCCGCTATGGGAGTCTGGGTAAACCCTGAAGAGTGCATTTGGTGGTCCGACTCGGCAAGGCACCCTGCGAGTGCAAGCGAGGAGCGCGGAAAACAGAAGAACGCGAAAGTCCAAACTCCAGACACCAACCGGAAGCGTTGATTGCCGCAAAGTAAGTGTTTTCGGCAATCACGCCGTCACAGACCCGTCCGAGCAGTCGAGCTTGCGGGCTTTCCCAGCTAGCGCATGATGTAAATGACAGCTAGTCCACGTTTCGACTCACACGCACCGCACGCCTTGACACACACGCAAACCAGCGTTAGCGTTTCTCTAGAGATGCAAACCCATCAACATCATCGTCACCACCACCATGCTCCCGTGACGAGCGTTCTGGCGTTGCTTTCTCAAACTCTGTAGCCTTCCACAACAAGTGGACTGGCACCGATCCCTGAAGAGCCCGCCAACGCGCAACCGCGAAGGCGGGCTTTTTCATTTCATAAGGACGCACACAAGCATGACGATCGACTTTGAAAAATTGGACGGCCTAGTCCCCGGCATCGTGCAGGACGCAGCCACCGGCGAGCTGCTCATGGTCGGCTTCCTCAACCAAACCAGCTACCAGCGCACCCTCGATACCGGCTACGTGACCTTTTGGAGCCGCACCCGCCAAAAGCTCTGGACCAAGGGCGAGACCAGCGGCAACCGGCTCCGGGTGCTTGAGGCGGCAACTGACTGCGACCAGGACACCCTGCTCTTTCGCGTGGCCGTCGAGGGCGATGGCCTGGTCTGCCATGAAGGCACGGTGAGCTGCTTTACCCGGGCAATCGAAATGCCCTCCCTCGAAGCAGCCACCGAAACCCAGGAGACCCGCTAGCATGCCAGCGAACAAACTCCGCCTGGGCATCCCCAAGGGCTCGCTCCAGGACTCGACCATCGCCCTCTTCGCGCACGCGGGATGGAAGATCTACGCCAATGGCCGCTCCTACTTCCCTACCGTCGATGATGCGGAGCTCGAACTCATGCTCATCCGCGCGCAGGAGATGGCCCGCTACGTCCACTCGGGCGTCCTCGACGCCGGCCTCACCGGCAATGACTGGGTAGTGGAGTCAGGACGCAAGGTCATCAGCGCCTGCTCGCTCGTCTACGCGAAGCAAAGCCGGCAGCGCGTCAAGTGGGTGCTGGCCGCGCCCGAGGACTCGCCTTATCAGCGCGCCGAAGACCTGGCCGGCAAGATCATCGCGACCGAACTGGTCGAAGTCACCAAGGCCTACTTCGCTGCCAAGCAGGTACCGGTCGAGGTCGAGTTTTCCTGGGGCGCGACCGAGGTCAAGCCGCCCATGCTTGCCGACGCGATCGTCGAGGTGACCGAGACCGGCAGCTCGCTTCGTGCCAACCGTCTCCGTATCCTCGACACCGTCATGGAGTCAGAGACGCACCTGATCGTCAACGAAGCGGCGTTTGCCGACCCATGGAAGCGCGCCAAGGTCGACACACTGTCCATGATGCTTGGGGGTGCGATCGCGGCACAAGGCCAGGTCGGGCTGCTGCTCAACGTTCCCAATGCCAGCCTGCCCGCAGTGCTCGCCGTGCTGCCTGCACTCAACTCGCCGACTGTTTCGCCGCTCAGCGATGGCGCCTGGTCTGCCGTCAACACTATCCTTGAAGAAGGCCTGGTGCGTGACGTTATTCCCCGGCTCAAGGCTGCCGGCGCGACAGGCATTGTCGAGTACCCGCTGAACAAGGTTGTGCTTTAGCGCATTTGTAACCTTCACACGTACACAAGGAGCGAGAGCATGGAGCTGGTGAGGACGACGGGGCTTGCGGGCCGCCGGGGGCATGCGCGGATCGCGGCGCTGGCCGATCGCCGACAGGCGTTGGACCGCCAGGTGACCCCGGTAGTGGAGCGCATTCTGAAGGGGATCCGCACCCATCGGGACCGCGACCGTGCCGTGCGGGAAGTTTCCGCGAAGTTCGACGGCCTTGCCCCAACCCAGCCGCTGCGGGTCCCCATTGCGGAGATGCAGGCCGCGCTCGCCATCATTCCTACTTCTCTGCGGCGCGCGCTTGAGACGGCCGCGACAAACATTCGCGCCTTTGCCGAGCGCCAGATGCCAGCGGACTGGGAGATAGAGCCGGTCGCCGGGCTGACTGTTGGCCAGCGCGTGCGGCCGCTGCAGTCCGTTGGCTGCTATGTGCCGAGCGGACGCCACCCTCTTCCATCGACGCTGCTCATGACTGCGATCCCGGCGCAGGTTGCGCGCGTCCCGCGCATCGCTGTCGTTTCTCCCAGACCGGCGATCGAGACGCTGGCAGCGGCGGCCCTGGTCGGCGTGACAGAGTTTTACCGGGTTGGCGGCGCGCAGGCTGTCGCGGCGCTTGCTTACGGCACGCCGACTATCCAGAAGGTGGACAAAATCGTCGGCCCAGGCAACGCCTTTGTCACGGCGGCCAAGAAACTCGTCGCAGCCTCGGCGGATGCGGCCATCGATATGCTCGCCGGACCGACCGAAATTATCGTTACAAGCGAGCATGGCGACCCAAAGGCAATTGCAGCGGATCTAGTCGCGCAGTCAGAACATGACACAGCGGCGGTTGCAATCTTCATTACTGCCACGCCAGCCCTGGCCAGGCAGGTGATGGCGGAGGCCAGGCGCCAGGCGCAAGGCAACCCCATTGCTGCGCTCTCGCTTGCGCGCAACGGCGTCGTGATCCAGGCTGCCTCGATCGATGAGGCACGGTCCATCACCAACCTGCTCGCCGGCGAGCACCTTACCGTGGACGACGCAAGCGATGTGGATTGGGTCAGGAATGCAGGCTCCGTCTTTGTCGGGCGCTGGTCGCCGCAGCCGATGGGAGACTATGTTTCCGGTCCGAACCATACTCTGCCCACAGGCGGCGAGGCTCGTCTACGCGGTGGCCTGAGCGTGTTTGATTTCGTCAAGCTGATGACGGTGCAGCAGTATGCAGCAGAAGGGCTGCAAGCACTCGCGCCTGCTGCGATCGAACTGGCAGAAGCCGAGGGACTTACCGGGCACGCGGAAGCGATTCGCGTGCGGCTTGCGGAGAACGCCCGTGGCTGAGGCGGTTTCGACAAACGTGCCCGAGCCGCGATCGGCGGTGCGCGCGATGAAGGAGTATCACCCGCCGCTGGGCGATCGCAGCGGGCTTCGGCTTGACTTCAACGAGAACACGCTCGCCTGCTCGCCACGGGTGGCCGAGGCGCTGGCGGCGGTCACGCGCGGCGCACTCACACGCTACCCTGAGCGCGGCCCGGTTGAAGCGATGCTGGCTGCAAAGCTCGGGCTTGCGCCGGAGCAGGTCCTGCTCACCAACGGAGTTGACGAGGCGATCCACGTCCTCTGCCAGACCTGGCTTGATGAAGCAACCGAATTGCTGCTGCCGGTGCCGACCTACTCCATGTACGAGATCTATGCCGGCGCGACGGGCGCACGCATCGTCGCGGTGCAGGCCGGTGAGGACTTCCACTTCCCGTACGAGCGAGTGCTCGCGGCGATAACGCCGCGCACGCGCGTGATCGCGCTGGCGAATCCGAACAGCCCGACCGGCGCGGTGCTGACGCGCGAGCAGATTCTCTCGATCGCCGAGGCTGCACCGCATGCAGTCATCCTAGCCGACGAGGCGTACTTCCACTTCTTCGGTGAGACGGTGATCGATTGCATTGGGCGGGTGCCGAATCTGATCGTGGCGCGAACTTTTTCAAAAGCCTATGGCCTCGCCGGGCTGCGCCTCGGGATGCTCGCGGCAAGCGAAGAGGCCATGCACTGGATGCGCCGCGTCACCTCACCCTACAGCGTGAACGCGCTTGCCTTGTCCTGCCTGCCGGCGGCGTTGGAGGACGAAGCGTACCTGGGCTGGTATATCGAAGAGGTCCGCGCCGCGCGTGCGGCATTCGTCACAGCGGTAGATACATTTGGCGTAGCGCAATGGCACTCCGAGGCAAACTTTATCCTCCTCAAGGTGGGCGCGAGGCATAGCGCGTTTGTGCACGCAATGCATACTCGTGGCGTGCTCGTGCGCGACCGATCGGCAGACCCCGGCTGCCAGGGCTGCGTTCGCGTGACGATCGGAACCCGCGAGCAGATGCTCGGCGCGGTCACAGCGCTGCGCGAGGCATTGGCCGAGATCGGCTGGGAGCGAGGCGAACAGCAATGAACGAGATGACCAGCGAGTTCACCATGGAAAAAGTTTTGCCGGAGCAGGAAGATACCGTCGCAGAGGCGAGCACGCACGCCCCTGCACACGCGACGAAAAAGACCGCGCACAAGGCCATCAAGCCGCGTCCGGGACCAGCGAAGTCGCCCGCCCTGCGCACGGCAGCGCTTGATCGCAAGACAACGGAGACTACGATCGAGCTCAGGCTTACCGTTGAAGGCACGGGCGTCTACAAGGTCGAAACAGGCATCCGCTTTTTCGACCACATGCTGGAGCTGTTTACCCGCCACGGCGCCTTTGACCTGCGCCTGGTCTGTCGCGGTGATCTCGACGTCGACCAGCATCACACGGTCGAAGATGTTGGCATTGCGCTCGGCGAAGCGTTCGACAAGGCGCTCGGCGACAAGCGCGGCATCATGCGCGCCGGCTACTTTCTTATGCCCATGGATGAGACGCTCGCGATTGCAGCGGTTGACCTGAGCGGCCGCGTCGCATGCAAAATCAAGACCAAGGTAAAAACCCAAAGAGTTGGCGACCTGCAGGCCGAGCTTGTGGAGGATTTCTTCGACGGTTTTGCGCGGGGCGCGCGCGCCAACATCCATCTCAAGACAATGTACGGCCGGTCCAACCACCACAAGCTCGAAGCGATCTTCAAGGCGTTCGCGCGCGCACTGCGAGTTGCCTGCTCGCGTGACAAGCAGTTGGGTGAGATGCTCCCTTCAACCAAGGGACTGCTATGACGGGGCGCGTCGCCGTCATTGATTACAAGGCCGGCAACCTGACCTCGGTGCTTAAGGCCCTGGTCGCGGTGGGCGCACAGTCCGTGGTCACCGCCGATCCTGACGTTGTGCGCACGGCGGAGAAGATTATGCTGCCCGGCGTCGGGCATTTCGCTGCCACGCGTGTGCTCGAAGAGCAGGGACTGACTACGGCGATCCGCGAGCGGACTGCTGCCGGCGTGCCCTTCCTGGGCATTTGCGTTGGCTTGCAATGGCTTTTTGCTGGCAGCACCGAGGCGCCCGGCATTGAAGGCCTGGGCGCCTTTGCAGGTGAGTGCGAGCGCTTTAGCGGCCCGGCCTTTGCCTCCGGTCTCAAGTGCCCGCACGTCGGTTGGAATGCGCTGCGTGTGCTGCGCTCCTCGCCGCTGACGCATGGACTTGCGGACCGGGCATTCGTGTACTACACGCACTCCTATCGAGCGCCGGTCGTACACGAAACAGTAGCGGTTACAGATTATGGCGGCGAGTTTTCCTCCATCGTCGCCCGCGACAACATCATGGGCGTGCAGTTCCACCCGGAGAAGTCGGGTGAAGCCGGGCTGCAAATACTTAGGAACTTCATCGCGCTCTAGAGCCGCGGAGGGTTTGGATGGAAAGTAATCGATGCTGACCAGGCGCATCATAGCCTGCCTCGACGTAACAGGCGGGCGCGTGGTCAAAGGCGTGCAGTTTGAGGATCTCATAGACGCCGGCGCGCCCGCCGAGCTTGCCGCGCGGCACGCCACTGCCGGGGCGGATGAGATCGTGCTGCTCGACATCACGGCGACGCATGAAGGCCGCGGCACCCTGATCGCGACTGTACGCGAGACGGCGCGGCGACTGTTCGTACCATTTACTGTGGGCGGCGGCATCCGAACCGCAGAGGACGCCACCGCTGTCTTTGACGCTGGCGCCGACAAGGTCAGCATTAACTCGGCAGCGCTTGCGAACCCCGCTTTGATTGGGGAAATCGGCGCACGGTTTGGCGCACAGGCTGTCATCGTCGCCATCGACGCGCGGCGGGATGCAGCGGCTCGCATGGACGTAGGCCAGGCCGGCGTGTACGCGAGCGGGGGCCGCAAAGCGACCGGGCGCAGACTGCTCGACTGGGCGCGCGAGGCTGAGTCGCGAGGAGCGGGAGAGATCTTATTAACCAGCATGGATGCCGATGGAACGCGCTCGGGCTTCGATTGCGAGCTGACCGCGATGGTGTCAGAAGCGGTGCAGATCCCGGTGATCGCTTCGGGCGGCGCTGGTACGGCAGAACATTTTGCCGACGTGCTGCTTGCCGGTCGCGCAGACGCGGCGCTAGCGGCAAGCATCTTTCACTTCGGCGTTTCGGATGCGCGTGCTCTCAAAGAGCAGCTGGCGCAACGCGGCGTACCGGTAAGGCTGCCATGCTGATCCCTGCCATTGATCTGCTCGGCGGGCAGGTCGTTCAGCTGGTACGCGGCGAGGAGCCACGCCTCGCCTTTGACGATGTTGACTACTGGATCAACCGTTTCCGCGGTTACCCGATCGTGCAGCTGATCGACCTGGACGCGGCCAAGCGCCAGGGCGACAACCGGGCGTTGATCGAGCGGATTGCGCGCGAGCTGCCCTGCCAGGTTGGTGGCGGCGTGCGCACAGTGGCGCAGGCGCAGGCGCTGCTTGCGAGCGGCGTGCGAAAAGTGATCTTCGGCTCGGCGCTGTTTCGCGAGCACCATGGCAAGGCCGAGGTGGATACGGCGCTGGCCGAAATCATTGCCACCTCGCTCGGGCAGGAGCAGTTCCTGGCCAGCATTGATACCAAGGCCGGGCAGGTGGCCGTGCGCGGGTGGCGCGATCGCCTTTCGCTCACCCCCGACCAGGCGATGGTTGCGCTTGAACCCTGGTGCGGCGGCTTTCTCTACACACACGTGGACACCGAGGGCACGATGCAGGGCTTCCCGATAGAACAGGCGCGCCGGTTACGCGCGCTTACCAGGCGACCGCTGATCGTGGCCGGCGGGATTCGCGCGCAGGAGGAGATTGACCTGCTGGATGCGCTTGGAGTGGATGCGGTCGCTGGCATGGCGGTGTACACCGGGTCGCTGGCGGTGTAGGGCCCGGGGCAACCGCAGATCCTTCGCTTTGCTCAGGATGACGATTGCGCTCAGGGTGACAATTGCGTGCTACGCCAGGCTGGCTTGCTGCTCTGTTAGGCCGCGGCACATCCACCACGAGTAAAGGGTAAGCCGGGGGCGCTAGCCGCTTGGGTCGCGGCTGTACTAGCGGCTCGGGTCGCGGCCGTATACGATGCGGCCGATCACCGCGAAAAACGTAGCGATCGCAAGCTCCAGAAAAGCCTGGCGCGGCACATGCCTATACGCGGCGAAGGCTCCCTGCAATCCCCAGAGCACGGCCAGCAGCGCCCATATCATCCAACGTCGCATAGATGCGAGGGTAGCACCTTGAACCTGTCCGCGCAGCCCAGGTGCAGGCCCTTTCCGTGCAGTGATAGGGTGACTGGGGCAAGTCTCACCAGAGTCGCAGGAGTACCATGGCAGCAACGAAAAGCAACATCCGGGTCGCAAAGCGGCTGCACGAGGTCGGCTTCTCCGACATTGTGCAGGTGCGCAACAAGGTCATGGAGCTGCGCGAGAGCGGGCAGCAGGTGCATGCTTTTCATGGCGGCGAGCCCTTCTTTGAGACGCCCGAGCTGATCAAGTACGCGATGCTACGGGCGCTGGCCGAAAACCAGACCCGCTACGCCGCATCTTCCGGCATTGTTCTGCTGCGTGAGGCACTCGCTGCCAAGCTGGTTGAGCGCAACGGCATCCCGGCCACCGTCGAACACGTCATCGTCACTGCGGGCGGCGCGCACGCGCTCTACTCGGCCTTCCAGGCGACGCTCAACCCGGGCGACGATGTGCTGGTCTTCTCCCCCTTCTGGACGCCGATCCGCGACATGATCATCAGCGCCGAGGCTCGTCCTACACTGGTGCCCACCTCAAGTGCGCTGCGCAACGGCATCACCGAGACACTGGCCAAGTTCCTCGGCCCATGCACCCGCGCGATCTACTACAACACGCCGCAAAATCCCTCCGGTACTGTCTTTACCCGCGAGCAGGCGGAAGAAGTGGCAGCGTTTGCGATCAAGCACGACCTGCTCGTAATCGCCGACGAGGCATATGAGGACCTGGTTTACGAGGGCGAGCACGTTTCGATCGCATCGCTGCCGGGCATGGCCAAGCGAACCATCACCACCTACACTTTCTCCAAGAGCTACGCCATGACAGGTTGGCGGGTCGGCTACGCTGTCGCGCAGGAGCCATTCATGAGCGCGCTGCGCAAGATGGTGCTCTACTCGACCAACGGCGTGGCGACGCCGCTCCAATGGGCCGCGCTTGAGGCGCTGCGCACGCCGCGGAGCCTGCTGGACGACTGGCGCGAGGAGTATCGCAAGCGGCGAGACCTGCTGGTTGCTGGGTTAAACGATCTTGGACTCACCTGCGCCCTGCCGGCGGGTGCGTTCTACGCCTTCCCGAGCATCCGCATCCTCGACACCACCAGCCGCCGTGCCGACAGTCGCAAAGCAGCCGCCCTTCTGCTCGAGAAGGCGCACGTGGCCACGATCCCCGGCGTTGTCTTTGGCGCACAGGGCGAGGGGTACCTGCGCATGGGGTACGCGGTGCCGATGCGCACGATTGAAGCCGGCCTGGCTGCGATGCGCAGGGTCATCGCGTGAATCCACAGTACGGCAGCTGACGCCAACCCTGAATATTCTGAGACCTGCAGCAGAGTACCGCCGTCCAAGACTCTGGATGGCGAGGTTCTCTTCGTGGCAGAGCCGTATCTGCGGTTTCGTCCTTTGGCAACAATCTTTTCCCGCCCCGGCACCGGAAAGGCCGCAGAGTGAATCAACTTGGAGATATGGATCAAACAGAGATGGACCCCCGGGGGGTTACGCGGGAGAAGTGTGCGCAACGCAGGTCAGGGGTGCGCGCGCTGCGACTTGCCGGGCTTGCCCTTGCAGTTGCTTGGGTTGTGCCTGCAGCGTGGACCAGGGCGGAAGCTCAGCAGCAGCAGTTAATCGCTGAGGCCGTGCCAGGCACGTCGGTTCCTGATGCGCCCTCGGCGGTCGAGGCACAGGCGGCCGAGTCGCAGAAGACACCCACCACCCAGACCCAGAATGGCCCGGTGAGCCCGGCCACTGGTCAGCCAAAGCAGACCAAGCGCATCCTCGGCGTGATCCCGAACTTCCGCGCTGTCTCAGCCGACCAGAAGCTTCCCCCGCAAACAGCCAGAGAAAAGCTGAAGGGCACGACGCAGCAAAGTTTTGACTACTCCGCCTTCATCCTGCCCGCATTGCTGGCGGCCGACGCGCAGGCGCAAGACTCTGTTCCTGCGTTTCACCAGGGTGCGGCCGGGTACGCGCGCTATTACTGGCACGCTTTGGCCGACCAGACCGACGAAAACTTCTGGGTGCAGGCCATCGTGCCCATCGCGCTGCATCAGGACTCGCGGTACTACACGGAGGGGCGTGGCGGCGTAGTCAAGCGGGGAGCCTATGCGTTCAGCAGGATCCTCATCACCCGGAACGACGCCGGTCACGAGACCTTCAACGCGTCCGAGATCTTTGGAGCAGGCGCCGCCTCCGGTATCTCCGACCTCTACTACCCCCAGAGCGATCGAACCTGGACCAAGACCGGACAGCGCTGGATCCTGAACGTCGGGATAGACGGCGGCACCTTCCTGTTCCAGGAGTTCTGGCCGAACATCAACAACGCCATCTTCCACCAGAAAAACTAGGAGGAAGCACGCACCGCGCCAGTGCATGGCCGGTGCGGTGCGGACGTGCATGGAGAGGACACCGGGAACATGGCCAGAACAGTGCGCGTAGGCATCCCCTCGTTCATCAGCGACGCTCGCCTGGAGGGCTTCCCGGACGGCGTGGATCTGGTACGCATGTCGCACGAGGAGGCCGGCGAAATCAACGTCGAGGTAGCACTCGCACCGTGGTCCCATGCTCAGGCTCGACAGGTGCTGCCGCGCATGCGCAACCTCAAGGTACTGCAGTCCTTCGGCGCCGGCATTGAGTGGCTGCTACCGCTTTTGCCTGAGGGCGTGACCCTGTGCAATGCGCAGGGTCTGCATGACGCCCCGACTGCGGAGTGGGCGGTAGGCGCGATCCTGGCATCGCTGAAGTACATGCCGTGGTACAACGACCTGCAGCGCGAAGGCCGGTGGGTGACTGCTGAAGACGCGGACACGAACTACGCAGGCATCCACGCCTCCAATGCTCCGCATGCGTCGAGCGAGCGAGTCGAGACCCCGGTGCTCGTCGAAGAGCTTTATGGCAAAACCGTGCTGATCGTCGGCTACGGCACCATCGGAAAAGCGATAGAAGCACGCCTGCTACCGTTTGAACCTGCGAAGATCCTGCGCCTGGCGCGGTCGGCACGCGAAGGCGTTTCTCCTGTGTCCGACCTGCACACACTGCTGCCGCGGGCGGATATCGTCGTGCTGATTACCCCGCTGACTGCTGAGACCCACCACCTGATCGATAGCGCTGCGATCGCCCGGATGAAGCAGGGCGCCCTGCTGGTGAACGCGGCTCGGGGCGGCGTAGTTGCGACCGATGCGCTGGTAGCGGCGCTCAAGGCCCGTAGGATTCGTGCGGCGCTGGATGTCACGGACCCGGAACCGCTACCCGCCGGGCACCCTCTGTGGAAGGCGCCAGGGCTGCTGCTCACCCCGCATGTAGCCGGCTCGAGCGAAGCCTACCTGGAACGCGTGGTCACCTTCCTCAAAGCCCAGGTACACCGGTACACACATGGCGAGTCGCTCAAGAACGTCATTAGCGGAGCGTACTAGGCGAACGCTTTGCGCCCCTGTGCTCAATGCCGTCAGGCGCAGCAGGCGACAATGCTTGTTAACGATCTCACCCAACGCCTGCGCCATAGTACTCTTGCGAAAGCGAATCCTACACACCCAGGCGAGGGAAGCCTCTTCGATCGGGCGTAGGTCGGGACCACGCCCGATGGCACGACGGCTGTCTCCGGCTCCTGTCTGCTTCTGCAATTGCGCTCTACCTGGATTGAGCCAGGATGATCTGACGTGAACATGACGGTTTGCAATTTGTGAGTTCGAGGATTGGGGAAATGGTCGGATCATGGGCAAGTTCACTGTAGGAGTCGACCTGGGAGGCACCAACCTGCGCATCGCGGGCTACGACGCAACCTGGCAGAGGCTGAGTTCCGTAGCGATCCCGACGCGGGTGAAAGAAGGACCGGCAACCGTGTTGACGGACATGGCCTCGGCAATCCGTAAGACGATCGGCGAGTGCGGGGGTGAGGCTGAGCTCGAAGGCATCGGGGTCGGCAGCCCGGGGCCGATCGAACTGCCTGCAGGGCGCCTTTTGCAGCCGCCCAACCTGCCCGGTTTCCACGAGCTCGAACTCAAGGGAGAGCTGGAGCGCCTGCTCGATCTTCCAGTCATCATCGAGTCTGACGCGAATGCAGCCGCACTCGCCGAGGCGCACGCCGGCCTGGGCCTCGCGTATCAGCAGGACACCCTGTGCATGCTGACGATGGGAACCGGCGTCGGCTCCGGCATTGTCCTCAATGGCAAGATCTGGCACGGCTTCTCCGGCATGGCAGGCGAGGCAGGCCATGTGAGCGTCTGGCCGGATGGGATCGGCTGTAGCTGCGGAAATCGAGGCTGCCTGGAGCTCTTTGCCTCGGCCACCGGCATCGCCCGCATGGCCCGGGAAGCAGCTGCGGAGGGTCGCTCACCCCGGGTGCGGGAGCTGATCGACCGCCACCAGCCTATAACTGCTCGCGATGTCGCCGAGTTTGCCTACGCAGGCGACCCGGGCGCGCTCTCGGTCTACGACACGGTAGGACGGGCGCTCGGACTGAGCCTGGCTGACCTGGTGAACACGCTCAACCTGCCCCTGTATGTCCTGGGCGGCGGGGCGGCGGCGGCCTGGCCGCTGTTTGCGCCGACGATGTTTCGCGAACTCGCGCGGGCCAGCTATGTGTATCGGCTCACACAGCCGGCGGAAAACGGCCGGCACGAGGCAGGCAAGACCAACGTGCTGCCTGCGCAGCTGGGTTCAGACTCAGGACTATTAGGCGCTGCCATGGTGCCCCATTTCGCGCCAAGTGCCGTTGAATGAGGGGCCTTGTACCCAAGGCACATGCTAGATAAATGTTCCTTCATGTATGCTGAGCCTCTAAGATGATCCGCAAACCGACCATGCACGACGTTGCGCGCGCCGCCGGCGTGGGCACCATGACCGTTTCTCGGGTGCTCAACGGCTCGCAGCACGTGGCCAAAGAGACCGCGGACCGGGTAAAGCGGGCTGTCACTGAGCTCGGCTACCACCCGAATGAAATGGCGCGGGCGCTACGGAACTTCAAATCCCGTACGGTCGGTCTGATCGTACCCAACCTTTGCGACACCTTCTTCGCCACCTGTGCGCACGCCGTCAACCTGGTTGCCAAGGAGTATCACTACACCGTCCTGATCACAACCTCCGATGACCGGGCAGAGATCGAATACGTGGAAGCCGAGCGCATGATGCAGCGGCACGTGGAAGGGCTCCTGGTCGCACCGGCCGGCATCGGCCAGTGCCGGCTGGGCGAGGGCGGCTTTGATGCAATCCCGATCGTGGCCATGGACCGCCCGGTATGCGACCGGGTGGACTCGGTAGTGGTTGAAAACGAGCAGGGCTCGCGCGAGGCAGTTCGCCACCTGATTGAAGAACACGGGCACGAGCGCATTCTTTTTCTCGGCTTTTTGAAGGACCTGTACACGGTGCGGCTGCGGTCAGATGGCTACGCCCAGGCGATGCGTGCCGCCCGTCTGCCTTTGCTGCGCAACTACAGCTGCAACACGCTTGAGTCCACAGCGGCTGTGCTCAAAGCGGCGCTGGCCGAACCGGACCCGCCGACCGCTGTCTTCTGCGCGAACAACATGGCCACCCGTGATGTCCTGGCGGCATCGCTTCGGCTGGGCATCAGCGTTCCGGAGGACCTTGCGGTAGTCGGGTTCGACGACCTGGAGCTTGGAGACATCCTGCACCCCGCGCTTACCGTGGTACGGCAGCCGGTTGCCGAGCTGGGCCAGCGAGCGGCGCGGCTCCTGTTCAGCCGACTCTATGCCGAGCCAGCCGCAACCTCTCATGTAACCCACACCATGCTGGCGGTCGAGTTGATCCGGCGCCACTCCTGCGGCTGCGTGTACGCCCGTAGCGATGCAAGTCGTGCAGACGGACTGCTGATGGCGGCACGGGCTTAACCCCGCAACTCCGCTGCCTGGCTGCTTACTCCTGCCCATCCACGGGAACGTTTCCGCCTTCCTTCGCCTCCGGGGTGCAATGCGTGGCCAGCGGCAGGCGCACGACGAACTCGGTATGCCCCGGCTCGCTGGTGAAGCTGAGGTCGCCGTTGAAGTTCGAGACCACGATCCGATGAGCAATATCAAGGCCCAGCCCGGTGCCGACACCAACTTCCTTGGTGGTGTAGAAGGGCTGGAAGATGTGCGCGCGGTGCTCGGGCGCTATGCCGGGGCCGTGATCAAGCACCGAGACGCAGACCGAGTTACCCTCCTGCCAGAGCCGCACCGCAATCGTTGATTTCTCGGGAGCCGCATCAATGGCGTTGTCAAGCAGGTTGGTCCACACCTGCGCCAGGCCGGAGCCGATGCAGAAGGCAGTCGAGGCATGCGGTTCGAAGAGCGTCTCAACCTGCAGCTGCTTGGAGCGGAACTTGTGGCCAAGGATCGTCAGGGTGCTCATCAGCGTGTCTCGTACATCTACCTGCTGCTGCCCACGCTTGTCGTCGTAGGCATACTTTTTGACCGCCGTAACCAGGTCGGTGACCCTCGCGATGCTTTCTTCAATGGTGCCGACCAGCTGCACGCTTGAGATCAGGGCATCAAGATAGTTCAGGGTGTCCGAGAGCAGTTGCGGAGGGAATTCCTGCTGTGCACAGCTGATGTCGCACTGGTCCCACCCTGCGCTGACGAGCGTGGGAGCCAGCCGCCAAGAGTTTTCGACACCCTTCTCCTCAAGCCAGGCAGCAAGCTCTTCCTCGCGGTCAGACTGCTCGATGGAGTCGAGTATTGTCTGGCGAGGAGCCTGAAAGGCCCTCTCCTGCAGTTGAGCCAGGCAGAGCAGCTGCTCGGGGGTGAACTGGGCACGGGTATGCCGCAGACTGATAGCCTGCAGCTGGGTCATGTTCTCGCGCAGCTGTGAGGCAGCGCGGCGCGCGGCGGCGCCCGGGTTGTTCAGCTCATGCATCAGACCCGCGGCAAGCGTGCCAAGCGAGATCAGCTTCTCCCGATGCAGCGTCATGGCCTGGTAGAACTCGTTGCGGCGCACCATGTTTCCGAGCACCCCGGCGCGCACCTCCGGGCAGCTCGCCATCATCTGCCAGAAACCCTCCTGCGGAAGGCGCACGATGTCACAGTCCTCAGCCGCCTCGCAGTAGGCCCCGACCGCGGTCTCCCCCTTGAGCAGCGGCACTTCCCCCGCCGTGTCTCCACTCACAAACTCCATCAGGAATCTGCGCGCTCGATCCCCGTTCCCTGCCTTGTAGACCGACATCCGTCCTCGCAGCAGGATCCAGAAGAACAGCTGCTGCTCGTCCTCGCTGGAAAGCTGCCCACCTTTGGGCAGAAGGAGCCGGTCAGCATCCTTGAAGCAGCCAAAGTCCTGATCGCTGAGGTGGGCGAGCAGCGGCACGCTCGCAAAAAGGGCCGCAAGCTCTTGCGGATTGAGTGACTCGACGCGTCGGGCTAAGACCGCTTGTCCCATGATTGGCAGGGCTCTCTCGTTCTTCCTCGGACAGAATGACCTCTTAAAACTGGGCCAGGTACTCGTGCATGAACTGGACCGAAATCGAGCCCTCGCCCACTGACGAGGCGACGCGCTTGACGGAGCCCTGACGTACATCTCCGGCGACAAAGATTCCAGGGATGCTGGTCTCGAGCAGGTACGGATCCCGCTGCTCTGTCCAGCTCTTCGGCAGCTTTCCATCTACCACCAGGTCGCGACCGGAAAGAACAAAGCCTTTGCTGTCGCGGCAGATCGTGTCGGGTAGCCAGGCTGTCCTGGGTGCGGCTCCGATAAAGATGAAGAGCGACGACGCGTTCACGCGATGCTCGGTCTGCTGCCCTTCTTCGCCCGCGCGGATCATCAAAGCCTCCAGGCGCTCTTCTCCAAACGCCTCGATCACCTCGGAGTGCGTTTGCACCTCAATGTTCGATGTGCCAGCAATCTGATCGATCAAGTATTTCGACATGCTTGCCGCAAGAGAGGGCCCGCGTACCAGCATGGTGACCTTGCGGGCGTACTTGGCAAAGTGCATGGCCGCCTGCCCGGCCGAGTTGGCGCCACCTACGATAAACAGCTCCTCATCCCGGCAGGTCGGCGCCTCGCTGACCGCGGCGCCGTAGTAGACTCCGGCTCCAGTCAGCCGCTCCACCCCAGGCACATCCAGCCGACGCCAGTGCACGCCCACGGCGATCAACGCGACCCGGCAGGAGACCTCGCGCCCGTCTCCAAGCTTGACGTGGTGGTAGTGGTCCTGCGACCGGATGGACGCCGCGCACTGGGTAATAAATTCCGTGCCGAAGCGTAAAGCCTGGGTCGCCGCACGACGGGCCAGGTCCTCGCCCGTGACCCCGGAGGGGAAGCCGAGGTAGTTCTCAATGCGCGAACTCGAGCCTGCCTGGCCCCCCGGGGCGTCCGGCTCGACCAGCAGCACGCACAGACCCTCAGACGCGCCGTACACAGCGGCGGCCAGCCCGGCCGGCCCTCCCCCAATCACCACCAGGTCGTAGTAGTCGCTCTTGGCCTCGGTCTTAAGGCCGACCCGGGCAGCCAGTTCGGCGATGGAGGGCTGGGAGAGCGAACTGCCGTCAGCAAACAGCACGGCAGGCAAGCAGTCGTCCGAAAGGCTGTAGCGGGTCAGCAACTCGAGCGCACCCTCGCCCTTTTCCGGGTCCAGCCACTTGAAGGGTATCTGGTTGCGAGAGAGGAAGTCGCGCACCTGGTGGTCGCGTGCCGACCACCGCGGACCCACCACTTGCAGCCCTTCGAAACGCGGCTGATACCCCTTGTTCCAGGTCTCCAGCAGGTCGTCCAGAACTGGGTAAAGGCGCTGTTCCGGAGGATCCCACGGCTTGGTCAGGTAGTAGTGGATGCGCGCGCTGTTGATTGCCTGGATCGCCGCCTCGGTGTCTGCGTAAGCGGTCAGCAAGGCGCGTTTCGCGTCCGGGTAGATCGCCTGTACCCGCTCAAGCAGGGTGACCCCGGTCATGCCGGGCATGCGCTGGTCCGACAGAATGAGCGCAACCACGTCGCCACGCTTGACCAGCTGTTGGCAGGTGTCCAGCGCAGCCTGACCTGAGCCGGCGCGCAGGATCCTGTAGTCGGCCCCATATTTGCGGCGCAGGTCCTGGATGACTGCTTCAAGCACCGAGATGTCGTCGTCGACCGCGAGTATGACGGGTTTGGCCATGGCAAAGATGATTGTACGAGTTGTGTGGGGGAGGGGTCGCGGCGAGTTCCCGGCTGTGCTAAGGAAGGCGTTTGGGACCGAGAAGCGAGCAGTAACATCGCGCGCAGGTAACCGAGCAAAAAAAAGTGTGGAAAATGTTCCCAATCGGCACACAATCGGGTTACTCTAGGTCCACTATCAAGCACAGTACCGGAAGGCGTTCAGCAAAGAAACGCCCGGTAACTAGTACCAATACGCAAACTGCGTGTCAATCTGGAACACCTTGTGTCTACCCGTTCTGTGAGCCGATATCCATAGCAAGCTTTGCCGCTGTATGGCTGTACCGGTCCCGCATGGATTTGAACAAGAACTACGCGGGTTTCGCGCTTACCGGGCAGCTGTCATGCGACGGGCCACTTGTTTGAGGAACGGAACACAATCATGAATAAGGTAATCCTTGCAGACAATCAGGCCATCTTTCGCACGGGTACCGCCAAGGTACTTTCGATGGAAGATGACTTTCGCATCATCGCCCAATGTCCCGATGCAGAGCGACTGCAGAGCGCCCTGGTTACCTTCCGGGGAGTTACCGTACTCTTCGGGTCGACCATGAAGCAGGATCCCAGCCCCCTAATGCAGCAGATCTGCTCGCTCGGGAGCCGGGGTATCGCAATCCTTGAGAACGGCGAATCGACCCAGCCCTACCTTGCCGCCCATGTCCATGGGTTGTTCTTCCGATCCATCACCGGGCCGACGCTGGTGGACTGCGTGCGGAGAGTGGGACGGGGCGAGCGGGCGATCCACTCGGTTGCGAATGCCACTGCCATGCCGGATGAAGATCTGGTAGGCGCGCGTGTTCGGGACCGCCTGACGCCGAAGGAGATGAAGATTGTCGCCTTGATCGTGCAGGGCTGCAAGAACAAGGAGATCGCGCTACGCCTTGGTACTACCGAGCAGGTCATCAAGAACTACCTGCGCGGCGTGTACGACAAGACCGGCGTCTCGGATCGGCTTGAGCTCGCACTCTTCACCATCCATCACCGTATCCTGGCGGAAGCGGCGGCAGCAGCAGGTAACCTGATCATGCAGGCCAACTAGCTGAAGCGGGTAGATTGCTTGGGATGGCTAACGCGTTATTTCAGGTACTCGCGGTGACTTTCGCCTAAACATTGCGCTTAAGGAGGGATTTCGTCTGCAGCCGAAATCCTCCGCGCTCACGCTGATCCGACGGAATCCTTTCAGCCTTCCTTGTCATGAGCGTCCGCGCGACGCTAACGCTGGACTCGGGTCGCCACCGACTTGCCTTGGGTGAACAGCTGGAGGTATTCGGGGCCGCCTGCCTTTGAATCGGTTCCCGACAGGTTGAAGCCGCCAAAGGGGTGTGCGCCCACCATCGCCCCGGTGCACTTGCGGTTGAGATAGAGATTGCCGACGTGGAACTCCCGCGCAGCCCGGTCCAGGTTCGCCTGCGACTCGGAGTACACGGCGCCCGTTAGGCCGAAGACGGTCCCATTCGCGATCGCAAGCGCCTCGTCATAGTCGTGCGCCTTGATCACGGCAAGCACTGGCCCAAAGATCTCCTCCTGCGCAATGCGAGCCGTCGGTGCCACATCTGCAAAAACGGTTGGCGCGATGTAGTAGCCCTCGTCCTCGGTTTCGATCGCACTGCCACCTGCAACCAGCCGGCCCTCCTGCTTGCCCAGCTCAATAAAGCTCAGGATACGGTCACGCGCAGCCGCGTTCACCACCGGCCCCATGCGCGGGTTCAAGGCGGGATCGCCGATCGAGATGGCCTCGATACCCTCACGGATGCGGTCAACAAACGCGTCGTAGAGCGGCTCCTCGACAATGGCGCGCGAGCACGCTGAACACTTCTGCCCGCTGAAACCAAAGGCAGCCGCGAGCACTCCATCCACAGCCTCGTCCAGGTTCGCGTCGCGAACGACGATGATGGCGTCCTTGCCACCAAGCTCCAGGATGGTGCGCTTGATCCAGACCTGTCCCGGCTGCGTGCGGGCAGCCTTCTCGTGAATCGCAAGGCCGACGGCACGGGAGCCGGTAAACGCAATAAAACGCGTGCGCGGGTCGGTCACGATGGCGTCACCGGTGGCCGCGCCGCCCTGAAGCAGGTTCACCACGCCGGCCGGCAGCCCGGCTTCTTCCAGCACATCGAGGAAGCGGGCCGCGATCGTCGGCGCATCGGGCGAAGGCTTCAGAACAACCGTGTTGCCGGTCACGATGGCCGCAGCCGTCATGCCGGCCATGATTGCAAACGGAAAGTTCCAGGGTGGGATCACGGCGCCGACGCCAAGCGGGATCGAGAGCAACTCATTGCGCTCGCCGGGATACTGGATCGGCGTCTCGGTGGAGGAGAGGCGCATGGCCTCGCGCGCGTAAAAGTCAAGAAAGTCGATACACTCGGCGACGTCCGCATCGGCCTCGGCCCAGTTCTTGCCAACCTCGTAGGTGAGCCAGGCGCAAAACTCAAACTTGCGCTCGCGGATGATGTGGGCTGCGCGGATCAAGAGCGAGACGCGCGTCTCGAGCGGTGCATAGCGCCAGGTGCTAAAGGCATGGGTGGCCGCATCGAGTGCGCGATCGACCTCGGCTTGCCCGGCTACCGAATGCGCGCCGACGATCTGCGCCGGACGCGCCGGGTTGCGCGACTCAAGCGGCGTGGCCGTGCGCACCCGTTCTCCCGCAATGACGAGCGAATACTGGTGGCCGAGCTGGTCGCCGACCTTGCGCAGCGCTGCCTGCATCTCGGAGGCGTGGCGGTGATGCGAAAAGTCGGTGAACGGCTCGTTCACAAATTTGCCCTGCGGCAAGCCTGCCTGGATCGGGGTACTTTCTGCGGTCACCATGATGGCCCTAGTGTAACGCGCTGACAAGATACATGATGCTCGCGATGACTGCCGCTGTCTCAGGCTCGAGCCACAAGCCATGCGCGCAGCGGTCAGCCCCTTTTCACGGATGGAATCCCTGGAGTAGAATCCGACGCCGTATAGAAGTGGCGTCTGCGTTCGCGGGATATGTACGCGAGCTCATAGAAAAACAGATTGGTCGAGCAGCGGGTTATCTCCCGGAGGTCGTCTTATGCACCAGCTTCAAACGCGTTTGGCTCTCATATCCCTTGCGACGTCGCTGGCTCTGATGGGTGGGTGCCAGCGGCACAGCACGTCCGAACACTTTTACCTGATCGCGACCAACATCAACCTTGAATACTGGCACACTGCCGAGGCTGGCATGCAGAAGGCTGCAGCCGAATACCACGTGACGACAGAGATGCGCGGCACTGGCTACTTTGACCCCAAGGGGGAAGTAGACGAGTTCCGCACGGTGGTCGCTCGTAAGCCGGCCGGCATCCTGGTGTCGATTGCGGACCCTGACCTGATGCGCCCGGAGATCAACAAAGCGATCGCCGCGGGCATCCCTGTGATCACCATTGACTCGGACGCGCCGGACTCGCAGCGACTGTACTTCATTGGGACCAACAACTACGCGGCCGGCCGGCTGGGCGGCCAGCGGCTCGCAGCGCAGCTCAATGGTAAGGGGACTGTCGTGTTTTTCACTAACCCTGGCCAGCCGAATCTTGAAGAGCGCCTGAAGGGATACAAGGACATCCTGAGCGGCTTTCCCGGTATCAAGATCGGCGAGGTCTTTGACATGCAGGGCGACCCGGGCAAGGCTCTCGACAAGACCGAGGAGTATCTTGCGCGGACCGGTCCAGCCAAGGTAGACGGCTTTGTGTGCCTGGAGGCGGCGGCAGGCAAGGATGTTGCGGAAGGCATCAAGCGGCACAAGGCCGAGGAGCGCGTGCTCATCACGATGGATGTCGACCCGGCCACGCTCACTCTGGTGAAGAGCGGCGAGATCGATGCGACCATCGCGCAAAAGCCTTACACGATGGCCTACCTTGGCCTGAAAGGACTGGATGAGATCTTTCATAACCCACTCAAGCCGCTTGCAGCGGATTATGCTCTTGACGCCTTCTCCCCATTCCCCAACTTTGTGGACACGGGCGTAGCGCTGGTCGACAAGGGAAATGTAGACGCATTCCTCAAAGGCATGAATCCCGGCCACGCACACTAGATAAGTGCAGCCCTACTCCCGGGCCGCGGATGCGAGGCCTGGGAGACGTTCTATCCAGCGGTGATGCTCTCGGTCTGCTTGGACATCTTTGCGGTCCGCTCAAGCTTGTCCCAGTTGAACGGGCGGCCATCAATGGCGCGCTTGAGTGTTTTGAAGAGCACGACCGAGAATACCTGCCGGTAAGAGAACCGCTGCAGCCAGATGTGGAAAAGCAGGAGGCCATCCCCCTTGCTGCTCGGGTGACGCCGCTCGAGTGAGAAGGCAAGCGTGGACGTGACAAAGTCGATGATCAGGAAGGTCAGGAAGTAGACCAGCAATTTCTCGAAGTTGACAGCGCTCGCGGCCTCGGGATGAAAGTACCGCTGCCACAGGTATTCAAGCAGGCTGGCGACGAACATCAGGTCGATAAAAGGCGAAACCAGCGGCAGCAGTATCTGGAAGACGAGAATATTTGGCAGGGCGAAGAAGCCCATCGCCGGGTTGGTCTTGAACGCCTGCTTGTGCTTGAAGACTGCCTGCAGGATGCCGAAGGACCAGCGAAAGCGCTGCCGCATCAGGCCACTTGCGTTGATCGGAGCCTCGGTAAAGGCGAGCGAGCGGTCTTCGTAAATGACCTTGTAATTCTGCTCAAGCAGATTCATGGTCAGGTCAGCGTCCTCGGCAACCGTGTTGATTGGGTAACAGCCGCCGTGACGCACTGCCTGGGTACGCCAGGCGCCGATAGCGCCCGGTACCACTGTGACCACGTTGAACAGGTCAAGCGCGCGCCGTTCAAAGTTCTGGCTGGTGATGTACTCCAGCGCCTGCCAGCGCGTCCACAGGTTAACGCGATTACCTACCTTGGCATTGCCAGCGACAGCGCCAATGCGAGGGTCCGCAAAGTGTGCCACCAGGTGCCGAACCGCGTCGGGCGCGATCACCGTGTCCGCGTCGATGCCCACATAGATATCTTCATCCAGCTGGTTGATGGCGTAGTTCAACGCTTCGGCTTTGCCGGCGTTCGGCTTGGTCAGAATCGTAATCGCGCCCGTTGCCATCTCTGCCGCGTATGCCTGGCGTGCTACTTCATAGGTCCCGTCGGTCGAGCCATCATCGATGACGATGATGCGCATGTTCTTGTAGTCAGACCGCAGGACGGATCGCACCGTGCGAACAATCACCGTTTCTTCGTTGTAAGCCGGAACGAGCACGGCAACGCGCGGCTCAAACGTGCCGCCATAGGGAGCAAGGTCAGGCAGCTTGCGCTTGCGGAACCGGTCGATCAAGGCGAAAAGTCCGATGACGACCAGGCGGCCGCTCATCAGCACATCGCCGACAAAGAAGAGCACGACCACGCTGCGAGAAAAGGTGGAGAATGCGAGGAAAGCCAGCCAGTCAACGCGTGCTCCCCACTTCATCCTTGCCGGCAGCGGCGGCATCACTTGCGCGGCAGTCTTGCCCATCAACTCGGACACAGGGACAAACTGGTAGCCCTTGGCGCGGAGCGTGGTAATGAGCAGCGGCAAGGCCGCGACAGTCGCTGAGCGGTCGCCCCCGCCGTCGTGCATCAGGATGACCGAGCCGCGCAGCTCGGAGGTGTCCCTCATATCGCCGATGGCCTGCAATACGTTGTTGACGATCTCCTGCGGAGTTTTCTTCGGATGCTCGTCCCAGTCGTTGGTGTCGATCTTGTTGCCCACTACGGTGTAGCCCATCTGCTGAATGTGGTACGCCGGCGAGGCTTCGTCGTTGGTGTCAGGCTCCTGGTCAATCGAGTATGGCGGACGAAAGTAAAGCGGCTGGCTGCCGAGCTCTGCGCCGAAGAGCCGCTCGGTCAAGGTCAGTTCGAGCTCGACCTGGCGCTGCGATATCTCTGATATGTCCGGGTGCGTGAAGGTGTGGTTGCCAATCTCGTGGCCCTCGCGCACATACCGCTGCAGCAGGCCGATGTTATCCTGCCCCTCCTGCCCGATGACGAAGAAGGTGCCCTTGACCTTGAACTGCTTCAGGATGTCGAGGATGCGCGGGGTCCACTTGGGGTCCGGTCCATCGTCGAAGCTGAGCGCAAGCTTGTGTGGCTGGTAGCCGAAGTAGTGCACCTGGAACGGGTGCGGGAGAGTCACCATCGTTTCGTCGGTAATGGTGAACTTATCTGCATCGAGAAAGACCTGGCGCGTGCCCGAGCGTGGCTGGGCGACGATGCGCAGGATGTCGCCCTCGCCCTGCACATCCACATCGTTTCCTGGCGGCACGGCCTGCAGCTGGCGAGGCGCACTCGCGTCTGACGGATGATCCCATACTGACCAGAGGGACGGGTCTTCTTCGCCCAGGCGCCAAAGCGCAAAAGTCCGCACGCCCATCTGGCGGGCGGCACGCAGCTCGTTCAACGCCGTCACACCATCAAGGAACCAGACTTCATGGCGCACATGAGCGTCCTCGTCGTCGTAGGCAAAGTGCGCGTTGAGTTCGTCGCCCTCAAGATGCACATGCGCCTCGGCGTCGGAGGCCAGGCCCCAGGCCTGCTGCACGCTCACGTCGTCTACTCCCTCGACCTTGGTCGAGGCAAGTTTGCCATTCGCGCCGAGAGGCTGCTGCCAGTCGTAGCCGTAGTTGCCCATCGCGCACAGCAGCTTGCTCTTGGGTACATACTTCAGGGCACGCGTCAGGTTCGACTCAAACCAATCCTGGGCAGCAATGGGCCCTGGCTCAGAGGTGGTCTCGTGCTGGTCGTAATTCATCAGGATCACGCCATCGGTGGCGTTGCTCATGCCGCGCAGGATGGCCGGGTCAGCGCCTGAGCTTAGGTTCACGTAAAGCTTCAGCCCCTTGGCAGCGAAGTCGCGGTGCACCTCGCTCGTCCAGGCTACGTAGGCTGGTTCTGCCTCCTCGGGGATATCTTCGAAGTCCAGACAGATGCCGCGATACTTCGGGTTCGCCGAGAGAAACTTGTCGAGATCCTGGTGGAGTCGCTCACGCGCGACGCGGTCAGCCAGGATGCCGGCGATTAGCTTGCCGTCCCACGCGTAGGTATTCAGGTTGTAGTCGTTGAGCATGGGGAAGACTTCAGTGTCGTCCTTGGCTGCGGAGATGACGTGCGCAACCTTGTTTTCGACATCGACGCCATGCACGCCCGCCTGGTCGACAACGTTGTACAGGTGGGCAGGACGGTAGAAGGTCGCCGCTTCCAGCGCGCCATCGGGTGTGGTGACATGGAGCCAATCCGGGAAGAGTAAATCGATTTGATGGATATGCTGCTTAAGCGACGAGTAACTGGCCTCGTCATTGATGTAGAACGCCGCGCGAACGCCCTCATCGGTGTTGAGCGGTATGTCAGATGGTTTGCGGTTGGACTTGCGCCGCGCGGGGCGGGCGCTATGGAGCTTGAGGTCGGAGGCGTGCGAGTCTTTGAGCGCCTTGAAGTTGCGCTTGTCGGTCGGAAGCAGCAGTTCAGGTAACGTTTGCCGCCGCAAAACGCCAATCGAGAACAACACCAGCACGATCGTCGAGAGTATCGCGGTGGCGTCGAGGATGCGGCGCAGGCGCCTCCAGCGTTTGCGTTGCGGATCGTAAAAGACTGGCTTGACCATGCGTGTGTGTGCGCTCTCACGAACCATCACGTGCCCTGGAGATGGCGCTATATGCGCCAACGCGCAGGGATGCGGGTTCTTTGGCCATCCTACTGCATCAGGGCTGGCCAGGTGAGTCGTGCGAGCGAGAGGGCGAGGATGACCTGGCTTGTATGATTCAACTTCATGTGGCGACGTGAGATCGGTAGCCCGGCACCGACGAATGGGCCAGGTGTGCTTGAACCCTGGCGGTTCAGGCCCTGCTTTGTGGCGCTGCTTGCCGGGCTGGGGCTGCGGCTGTGGTGGGTGCATGCGCATGCCGCGCTTGAGGGTGACCCCCAGGTGTACGCAGCGATCGCGCGGAACTGGCTCACACATGGTGTGTACGGGGTCACGAACGACGGGCAGGTACGGCCTACGCTGATTCGCCTGCCTGGATACCCGCTTTTTCTTGCGATCTGTTTTAAGGTCTTCGGGCTCGCACGCCTGCGCGCAGCCCTGCTGGTGCAGGTGGTCGTTGACCTGGGAACCTGTGCGCTGCTGGCCTCCGCTGCCAGGCGATTGTGGAATCGTAGGGCTGGGATGGTCGCGTTGTGGCTTGCCTGCCTGTGTCCGTTTACCGCAACCTACACCGCTGCGCTGCTCACAGAAACCCTCGAACTGTTCACCATCGCAGCGGCCTTCTACCTATGTGTGCGGCTGGTCGGTGCATATATTTCAGGCGCCGCGCCAGAGAGCCGGGGCTCGCTCTTCGCTCTGACCCTGGGGCTTGCCGCATCCTGGAGCTACGCCGCCCTGCTACGGCCGGACGGCGCGTTGCTGGCGGTCACGCTTTGTCCGGCCCTGCTCTTCTACACGCGCGGGCGAGCCTGGCAGGTAGCCTTTGCGGCGGGCCTGCTGTCGGTCGTGCCCTTTCTTCCCTGGACCGCGCGCAACTGGCGGACCTTCCACGTCGTCGAGCCGCTCGCACCTCGCTACGCGACCGACCCGGGCGAGCCGACGCACCCAGGCTTTCAGCGATGGACCAAGACAGTCTGCGTCGACTTCACCTGTACCCAGGAGATCTACTGGACGCTTGATTCGGACCAGATGGACTTTCAAGCGCTACCCGTGCGCGCGTTTGATTCGCCGAGCCAGTATGAAGCGACCAAATCCCTCTTTGCTGCCTATAACCAGACGACCACCCTGACCGAAACCGAAGATGCAGAGTTTGCGCGCCTGGCCGACGAGCGCGTGCGAGCGAAGCCGCTGCGCTATTACGCCTGGCTACCCATGGCCCGGGTTGCGGACATGTGGCTGCGTCCCCGCCTGGAACTGCTGCCGAATGATCTGCGCTGGTGGCAGTATGAGGAGCATCATGGCGAGACTGCCTTTGCCTACCTGTGGGCGGGGCTCAACTTCGTCTACCTGGTGCTCGCCGTCTGCGGAGCGTCGCGGCGCCCGGCCCTGCTTGGCGCAGTTGTCCTCTTTTTCGCGCTGCGGTCGATCCTGCTTGGCACCATTGAAGCGCCCGAGCAGCGCTACACGCTTGAATGCCTGCCGATGGTCTTTGTGCTGGCCGGGATAGCGCTGGGCGGCCGGCCGATGCCCCACAGCCAGCGAATCCGGAGCAGAGACCCGGGGTGGGCATCCTGACCAAGCAACGGTCCAGCTTTGGATCAGGAGGACACCGATGGCTCAAGAGGACCTGGGTCGAGATGACCCGCTCAGAAGGATCTGGCTGAGGAGGGACCGCCGATCGCCTGCATGGTGTGTCATGCGCTACTTGCGAATGACCTGTGTCCCGGAGGGCGTCTTCAGCACGAAGAGGTTATCCGCCGCCTTGTTGATCTGGATATTGCTGTAGACGGCAGTGCGGCTGTCACCGCTGGGCTCAAAAAACTGCTGCTTCAGCGAGACATCGCGCGCTGTATCGAGCCAGACAGTGATGTGCGAGAACATGGGATTAGGGGCCGGGTGCTTCGCGGTCAGGTCCAGCTTTGCAGCCGAGACTCCATCCATGGTCTCCGTGCCCTGGTAGGTGACGTTCCAGTTTGCAGCGAGGTCACGTCCGGTTCCGCCAAAGCCGAGCGTTGAGTAGCCCTCATACTGCTGGCGGTTCGCGCCCGCCGAGAGGATCGTCACCTGCTTGATCTGCGGCTGGTACAGGCGCACCTCCCCATCTTTGAAGAGAACATCTTTTGGAGAGGGCTGGTCGTTGTCCGTCTTGACGTGGGCGATCATGGCGACCGATTTTGTGCCGCGACGGAAGGCGATGCTTCCTTTCTGCACGTCATGCGATTGAACGACCAGCGTGTACTGGTCCCAGACAAAGTCGGCCTGGGCGCTCTGGAAGCGGGCGGCGGAGGCGTCCAACTGGTCGAGAACCCTCGCCAGCTCTGGGCTCTGTGCAAAGAGCGGACCGGCGGTGGCAAGGCCAGCCAGGGTGAACAGCGCAGCAGTGCGCATCATTGAAGTTGTTCTCGTCTTCTGCATGTCTCCCACCACGTCCAGGTTCACCGGTGCGCCCAAACCTTGTACGCCGTCACTTTGCCGGCGGCGTCGGTCAGCGCGTCATAGTGGTCGACCGTGACCACTCCGGAGATAGGCGCGATTGCCTCGGCTAGCGGGCCGTCGAGATGGCCTGCCAGCACTCCTGTCCCCGCGTGCACCTGGTCTGCCGGGATCTCGTACTCGAGCCCCTGGCTGGTTGGACGCACCAGCACCTGCGACGGCGAGAGGTTATTCGCGACCGGATGATCGTGGTAGTTGATCACGTGTGGCGAGATGAACAGGAACGCGAGGATCAGCGTGACCATCACGTCATAGTGAAAGCTGCCGCGCTCGTACTTCCAGAAGATGTAGCTGCCGAGGATGCCCATGTCTACCTTGAGGTGATGTTTTTTGTGCGCGCAACGCCGGTCCGCGGCTCGATGTGCGTCAGTCCGCCCATGTAAGGGACCAGGACCTCGGGGATACGCACGGTGCCATCGGGCTGCTGGTAGTTCTCTAGCACCGCAACCCAGGTGCGCCCAACCGCCAGGCCGCTTCCATTGAGCGTATGCAGGTGCTCGGCCTTCGACTTGCCCGCAGGTCGATAGCGGATATTGGCACGGCGGGCCTGGAAGTCGCCGCAGTTGGAAACAGAAGAGATCTCGCGGTAGAGTCCCTGGCCGGGTAGCCAGACTTCGAGGTCATACGTTTTCGCGGCGGAGAAGCCCATGTCGCCCGCGCACAGCAGCACTCGCCGATAAGGCAGCCCAAGCGCTTCGAGCACCGCCTCGGCGTCGGCGGTCATCTGCTCGTGCTCCCGCTCACTGTCTTCAGGCCGAGCAAACTTTACCAGCTCGACCTTTTGAAACTGGTGCTGGCGGATGATGCCCCGCACATCCCGGCCGTAGGAGCCGGCCTCGGATCGGAAGCACGGCGTGCAGGCTGTAAGCGAAAGGGGCAGCTCGCGTTCGTCGAAGATCTCGTCGCGGAACAGGTTTGTCAGAGGGACCTCGGCTGTGGGGATGAGCCAGTGATCGTGGTCCCTTATCGTAGTGGCAGTCTTCTCTGCATCCGCGTTTTCTTCTGGGCAGCGAAACAGGTCTTCGGCAAATTTGGGCAGCTGCCCGGTGCCGAACAATGACCGACTGTTGACCATGACCGGCGGCTGCACCTCGATATACCCATGGTGCCCGGTCTGGATGTCGAGCATGCATTGCGCGAGCGCGCGTTCCAGGCGGGCGCCCTCGCCCCAGTAAACAGCAAAACGCGCGCCGGAAAGCTTGGCCGCACGCTCCAGGTCAAGGATGCCGAGTGCCTCACCCAACTCCCAGTGCGGCTTGAAGTGCAGGCCCAGGTGAGTCACCTCTGGATCTTCGCCAGACGGGCTCCAGCGCTTGACCTCGACATTTTCAAGCTCGCTTGTACCCGGAGGCACGCTCGCGTGAGGCAGGTTGGGGAGGCGCGCCAGGGTCACCCGCAGCGCATCCTCTGCCTCGGCCGCAGCCGCGGTCAGCGCCTCTCCCTGCTGCTTGAGTTCGCGTACACGGTCAACCAACGGCGCAGCGGCGTCTGACTGGCCTGATTTCTTCAGCGCAGCTACTTCCTGGCTCAAGCGGTTGCGCTCGGCCTGCAAGTGCTCAGCCCGCGTAATCCGCTCACGTCGATCAGTATCGACAGCCTGAAAGTTCCCGAGCAGGGCCGCGGGGTCCTGCCCCCGGGCGCGCAGCCTCTCCTCAATCAGCGGGAGGTTGGCGCGCACAAATGGAAGATCAAACATACATAGCCAGCTTACTAGACCGCAGTCCGGCTCTGCAGGTTTGGCACAGGCTCGTGCAGCTCACGCGCCGGTTCGGAACGAGCGCCAGCAGCCACATGCCTTCGGGTGAACCTACGCGGCCTGGTTGAATGGAGCAGGGCGCTCCCGTCGCAGCGGGAACCCGCTCCCCCGGTGCAAGGAGCAGCCGGGAAGACAGGCCCCCTCGGCGCACGAGCGCCGTGTAAAAGCCTGCCGGACACGAGAGACGAGGATGCGGAAACGAAGTGTGCTCATGGGAACCTCCAGATACACCTTGCGAATGGGGAGACACCAGTGCTGCAGCAGGGACAAGTGCTCTCGGTGAAAGACTCTGCAGGGGAGCCGAGCGGAGGAAACGACTACCTGGACTCGTGAGCCCAGGCGTATTCACAGTTATTATCGATAAGAGCGCGTTTGTCACGCACTAGATGCCTGTGGAAAACACTAAAGAGGAGTTCGCTTCACCGCTGTGCCAGCCGAGCAACACAGCACCTCCTCCTTTTGCACCGAAGGCGCGGCACTGAGCGCTTCCTCTTGCGCAACAGCCGCTGCTTTACCATGGAAGCTACGCTGGATGCCTCCGGCTGAGGGGACCTATGTCGCTACTCAGGCGTCTTGCCGCTCTTGCTACTGCCGCTGCGCTTGCGTTGCCGCTTGCGCCGGAGGCTGCGGCAAGCGGGTATGACGCGCACCCGAAGATCGTCATTATCCTCGTGATCGACCAGTTTCGGGCCGACTACCTGGAGCGCTACCGTGCCGACCTGAAAGGTCGCGGCTTCCGGCTCTTCCTCGATCACGGCGCCTACTTCCCCGACTGCTACTACGGCTACGCCAACACCAAGACAGCTCCGGGGCACGCAACGATCGGCACCGGCGCCTACACGGACGGGCACGGCATCAACTCAAACGAGTGGTGGGACCTGGCCCGAAATACCCAGCGGCCTGTTTCTTCAGTCGAAGACGAACGATACGGCATTGTCGGCCTGCCTGTTCCCGGCGCAAGCACCGACCCTGCTGCCGCACCTGTTCCATCGCCGACGCAGGCAGCAGCGCCCGGAGTTGCGTCGAGCCAGGCCCAATCTGCCAGCCCGACCGAGGCGCAGCCGGCCAGCAAGCCCGCCAGTCCTGTCGGCGCGCCCCAGGCTGTGCCCCAACCTGCGCCTAATCCTACGGTGGCACTCGGCGCTTCTCCTCGCAACCTGCTTGCCTCGACAGTTGGCGATGAACTGCGACTCGCAACCGGCGGTGCGTCCGAGGTCTGGGGCGTTTCGCTGAAAGACAGGGCGGCGATCCTGCCCTCGGGAGCAACCGCAAACGGCGCCTTCTGGATCGACGCGACCACTGGCCGGTTTGTGACCTCCACCTATTACATGACGGCGCTGCCCGAATGGGCGACAGCATTCAACCAGGGCACGGGCATCGCCGACGCGGAGACCGCCGCCGGGGTGACGGAGCCCACCTCGTTCTACAACCAGGTAGGCCGCACTCCCTCGGCAAACGCCTACGAGCTGAGCTTTGCGGAAGCGCTGATCGCAGGCCAGAGTCTAGGCAAGCACCCCACCACCGACCTGATCACAGTGAGCCTCTCGGCGAATGACATCCTTGGCCACCAGGTCGGCCCTGACTCGCCTGAAGAGCACGCCATGGTCGAAGCGCTCGATACCGACCTGGACGCGTTCTTCACCTGGCTGGACAAGAATGTCGATGGCGGACTCGGCAATGTGTGGGTCGCCCTGACGGCGGATCACGGCATTGCACCGACGCCCGCTGTCTCTGCGGGCCTCGGCCTCAAAGGCGCATACATTGACCTCAAGGCGTTGACCGCTAGCCTGGATGGCGAGATCAATCAGAAGTTTTCGCCCGGGGAGAACCAG
Source organism: Candidatus Babeliales bacterium (assembly GCA_964658255.1). Taxonomy (GTDB): domain Bacteria; phylum Acidobacteriota; class Terriglobia; order Terriglobales; family Acidobacteriaceae; genus EB88. The sequence continues at coordinate 33,093 of CAZZYO010000005.1, read as the reverse complement.
CCGTACCTCCTGCCGCGGCAGGAACTGCCTTACCTCATGCTGAACGAACCTGTCTTTGCCCGGGCCGGCATTAATGAACAAGAGGCTGAGCAGGCTGTACAGGCAGCGCTCGGCCCTGCCGTAGCCAGCCTCGGCAAGCCCCCGGATACGACCAGGATCGCGCAGGCGAAGCTGCCACCGGCGCCGCAGATTTACCGCTCCTACACCCGGCAGCAGCTTGCCGCAGGCGAGCTGCCGCAGACGTCCTTCGGCTCACTGCTGGCGCATAGCTACTCGCCGAACGGGGGATGGTACGTGATGGTGATGCCGGTCGCCTACCAGATGGAGAGCTACGGCAACGGCACAGGGACAACCCACTACAGCCCCTTCTCCTATGACCGGCATGTGCCGCTTGGCTTTTTTGGCGCACCCTTCGCGCCAGGCATCTACCATGGGCGCGTAGAGCCGGTCGACCTGGCGGCGACCTTCGCCTCGCTGCTCGGCATCAATCAACCCTCGGCCTCGGTGGGGCATGTGCTGACCCAGGCATTGAAGCCGGCCGCGCTCGTAACCTACCCCAAGGAGGCGCCGCCACCCAGCGCAAAGGTGCATGCTGGACGAAAGCGGCGCGGACGCGGCAAGACTGAGGCCGGCGACGATGACGCGGCTCCGGCAAAGGCAGTGCAGCCATGAAACCCGACATGGCAGTTCAGATAGCAGGAGTTCCACTGCGCAGCCCAGTCATCGCAGCCAGTGGCACCTTTGGCTATGGTGTCGAGTTTGAAGAGATTGTTTCCTTTGACCGGATCGGCGGCTTTGTCACCAAAGGCCTGTCGTTTACCCCGATGGCAGGCAACCAGGCGCCGCGCATTGTCGAGACGACAGGCGGCATGATCAACGCGATCGGCCTGCAGAACGTCGGGGCAGACGCCTTTGTAACCACCAAGCTGAATGCTTTTAGCCATCGGCCAGGCTGCGCCGTGATCGCCAATGTTTTTGGCTACGAGGTATCCGATTACCTGGGTGTCATCGATGTGCTCAACCGTGCCGACGGCATTGCCGCCTATGAGATCAACGCCTCCTGCCCCAACACCAAACATGGTGGCATCACCTTTGGCTCGGCGCCAGCGCTGTTGGCCGAGCTCACAGGGAAGGCAAAAAAGGCCAGTCGGCGCCCCATCTTTCTCAAGCTCTCGCCAAACGTGACCTCGATTGCGGCGATGGCGCGCGTGGCCGAAGAAAACGGCGCTGACGCCGTATCGCTGGTGAATACCTTTCTTTCACTTTCGATCGACATCAAGACGCGGCGCCCACGCATTGCCAATGTTACCGGCGGACTCTCCGGCCCGGCCATCAAACCGATCGCGGTGCGGATGGTCTGGGAGGCAGCGCAGGCGGTCAAGATCCCGATTGTCGGCATGGGCGGGATTGTCTCGGCCGAAGACGCGGTTGAGTTTCTGATGGCAGGCGCTACTGCAGTGCAGGTCGGCACGGCCAGCTACGCCGACCCGCGCGCAGTCGAGCGGATCGCGGTTGGCCTGGAGCAATGGTGCTTGCGCAACCATGTCGAGCGGGTGAGCAGCCTCACGGGCAGCCTGCAGATTGGCACGGCATCCTAGCGCGGGAGCCAGAAAGCAAAGGCCCTCGCCTGGGCGACGGCCTTGGTCATGCACACAGGGTGCAGCTAGGCGACTTTTCGCGGGGTGCGGTTGCGGAACTCACGCTCGATCACCTTGGCCTGACTTACTGCCATGCCCGTCAGGTAGGTCGGCGCTGGGGTCATCAGGGCCACCAGCGCCCAGGCCAGCAGTGACAGCAGCAGGCCGGCGATCGCCAGGTCCTGGAGCGTGACCGCGATGTAGCTCTGATGCAGGTGCATGCGAACGACGTAGTTCTCGCTCAGATGAAGCTGTGCCACTGCCCAGTACCGCAGCGGCTCCACATGATGAATGATGGCTATCGCGAGCAGAAAGGCAAGGGTGGAGAGCGTCGTTCCGCCGACCAGCACAACGTCGATGGTGCGATGCAGACGCTGCCGGGTCCTGCAGGCGGTGCACTCTTCCAGGTGCTGCTCATAGTCGCCGCGCATCTCGGGCGAGATGCCGGAGATGTCATACCGCCAGCTCGACAGGATGTCGCCGATAATCTGGTCTGTGCACATAGCCATGGTTGCTGCTCTCTTTCTCCGCGGGGAACGGACGCTCAGGTGATCTGCGCTCCTGGCACTCTCTCGAACCTTATCTACAACAATCCAGCGAACAACCTTTGCCTCTTCGATGTACGATGAGCCACACCTGATGCAACGAAGTTGCGCAGCGGCGACGCACTCCGTTGATTATAAACAGCTTCTACAAACAAAGCGGTTCAGACGGCTCATGCTGGGCAGCGAGCACAAGCCTGTTGCCCAGCAGGCTCATCCGGTCGCGCAGGGCAAACTGCGCTGCCACCCGGGCGAGCTCCGGCATGTTGTTGCTCTCAGAGAGATGCGCCAGCACCACATACACGGCCTGGCCATCGTAGCCCTTCTCGAGAAACTCGGCCGCGGCAGCATTGGACAAGTGACCAACCCGCGACAGCACCCGCTGCTTGACCGACCACGGATATGGCCCGTCCCGCAGCATCTCCAGATCATGGTTGGACTCGAGCATGACGATATCGCAGCCACGCAACTGCTGCGAGACGTTGGCCGGCATGTAGCCGAGGTCGGTCGCAATGCCAATCCGGATGCCATCGGCCTTGAGCACAAAGCCGACCGGGTCGGCAGCGTCATGCGGGATGGTGAACGGAGTGATCTCGATGTCACCGATTGAAAAGCCTGCGCCGGCGCGGAAGTACTCAACGCCAGGCAGGGCGGCAGGATCCCAGGACAGCTTCGGCTTGCCCGCGGCTGCGTTGCAGGGCTGAATCGCAAGCTCATCGGCCTCTGCCTCGCATTCGGCCAGCGCTTCTTCCCGGTAGAACGGGTCATCCGGGATCTCACCGGCCGGCGTTTGCGCGGCAGGCTCAGCCGCACGCGCGGCTGCCTCGGCCTTGCGCTGGGCAAGCCAGTCTGCATAGCTCATGCGCTTGCGGGGGTGCATCCAGCGCAGCCAGGCGCGGTGCGTCGCCTCGGTAAAATAGACCGGGATGTTCAGCTTGCGGGCGGCGACAGCCAGGCCTTGCACATGGTCCTGGTGCTCATGGGTGATCAGGATCGCGTTGAGCTTGCACGGGTCTTCCCCGGCCTGGGCCATCCGCTTGAAGAGCTCGCGACAGCTCAGCCCTGCGTCGACCAGGATGCGGGTACGGCCGCTCGCGACCACAGCGCTGTTCCCCCGGGAGCCGCTGGCCAGCACTGTCATGCGCATCATGTGTTTAGGATATCCGAACCGTGCCCATGCGACTCGCGGGTTTAGCTTGCAGCCGGTGCCGCACCGAAATCAGGTGCCCGCCTGGTTACGAGCTCACAGCATTGGCCGCCAGGCCGCCCAGGCTAGGGCGCGACTTCGGCCGGCTTGGCATGCTCCGCCCGGAACTCTGCACTGCGACGCCTGCCGCCGTAGCGATCATTGAGGAAGGCGACGAGCGGCTTTTCCAGGTAGAGGTGCAGAACAACGGCCACCAGGATAGAGACGGCCGTCGCCACAACCAGTCCCACGGGGTGGGCTGTGTCAAGAACAGGCAGCCGCCGTGCAATCACGCGCGAGATCCCGTACTCACAGTAGGGGTGAACGAGATAGAGCACATAGCTTGCATCCCCGATAAGAACCAGCCAGCGCAGGTCAGTATCCCAGCCGCCCTGCGAAAGCAGGGTTGCGCTGAAGAGGATCAAGGTGCACAGCAACTCAAGATAGCCGCGGGTGAAGAAAAGACCCGACCGCGCAACCATCTGGAAGAGCACAATGCCGCCCAGCGATAGAACCAGGACGCACAGTGACAAGGCGCGCAGGCGTACTGCCGTATCGACGCGTACCCGCCGCGCAGCCTCGTAGACCGCGATGCCCAGCACGAACTCGAACATCAACGGGTCGCCGTAGAAGGCCGGCAGTGCACCCAGGTGCTGAAGCGGATAACACACGGCCACCAGAGCCGCGATGAGCCCGCTCGCGAGAAGCAGCGGCCGCCTGGGCGCTAGCAGCAATCCCAGCGCGATCACGACATAGAAAAACATCTCGTAGTTGAGGCTCCAGCCGACAAAAAGAAGCGGCCGCAGCAGCCCACTTGACTTGTAGTAGGGAACGAACAGCAGGCTCTTGACCAACTCGCTCCCACTCGCGCGCGTGGCCCCGAGCAGCTGCGGGTAGAAGATGGCAAACAGGAACAGCAGAGCCGTCATAGCCCAATAGGGAGGCACAATACGAATGAGCCGACGGCGCAGAAAAAAGCTCGCGTTGGTCTCGCAGATGCGAGCCATGATGTAGCCACTGATGACGAAAAAGATGTCGACCCCAAAGGAGCCGGTGGCGTGCAAATGCGGGACAATGAAGCCGGTGTGAAACGTCACGACTGCAACTGCTGCAAAAGCACGCAGCGCCTGGATGTTGTTGATCTTTGCGTTCACAACCACCCTCAACGTGCCCGTAGCTGCCGGGCGTTGTCTGATGCCGACCTGTGACGCTTTCGGCGGAGACGTTTGCAATCAACATCTCGCAGGCGCTGGAGGACACTCTTGCGCTCTTATTCTCGCTCAGACAATCGAGAGTCGGCTTGAAAGCGCGGCCACCGTCAATGGGAGTCAGCATACACGCGCCCGGCCTGGTTGGCGCGGCTTTTCAGCGGGCCGCGCTCTCGTCGGTGCTCGGCTGTCCCAGAGTGAAACCCGCAGGCACCGGGTGAGTCTGCATCCTACTTGCCGAGGAGACAGGTCAGCATGGACGGTGTGCAGGTGCCGAATGAGCAGGTGGTGGCCTTTGACGCCATCGCGCCCGGTGTGCGCGGGCTTCGCATTGCGTTTGTGAATGTTTTCGGACTCCAGCACAGCGATGGCACATGGACGCTGATCGATGCTGCGATCCCCTTTTCCGCGAGCTACATTCGCGCTTGGGCCGAAAGGAACTTCGCCGGTCCGCCAAACGCCATCGTGCTGACCCACGGGCACTTTGACCACTGCAGCGCGGCGGGCGACCTGGCAGGCGAGTGGCATGTGCCGATCTATGCCCACCGGCGTGAATTCCCCTACCTGACCGGGCGCCAGGAGTATCCTGGGCCGAACCTGGGCGCGGGTGGTGGCATCATGCCCCTGCTGTCCGCCCTGTTTCCCAAGAAGCCGATCGACGTGAGCGATCGCCTGCTTGCGCTTCCGGATCAAGGCGAACCCTGGTCGATGCTGCCGGGCTGGCTGGTGGTGCACACGCCCGGACACACCCCGGGTCACGTCTCGCTCTTCCGGCCAGAGGATAGGACGCTCTTGCCAGGAGACGCCTTCTGCACGACCAAGGCAGAATCGTTCTTCGAGGTGAACCTGGTACAGGAGCCGGAACTGCATGGGCCGCCGGCTTACTTTACGTCGGACTGGGCCGCAGCGCGGGCTTCGGTCGAGCGCCTGGCAGAGCTTGAAGCAACCACCGTCGCGCCCGGGCACGGCAAGCCGCTATCGGGCGATGGGGTAGCAGCCGAGGTACAAAGGCTGGCAGCAGGCTTCGATGAGAATGCAGTGCCGGCGAATCAGAAAGGGGCCTGAGTCAAGGCTGGTGCATTGGTTGTAGGGCCAGCATGACGCCACAGCACCAACAGTACGCAATACCCTGCTCACACCCATGGCCTCACTCGCGCAGGATGATTGCAATTGTAGGTCTTCGCAGACGTTCGCATAGCAAGAGCGCTTCAAGGTGCGTCGCACTCGATAGGAGCGCGAGTGGCGCATAGCAGCATGGTTGCAGCCCGGCGGAAATCGGACGCAGATCTTTGGCTTTGCTCAGGATGACAGGCGGGTCACTTCGAAAAACACGCGCTTTACTCAGGATGACAAGCAGGTCACTCTGAAAACGGGTGCTTCCGCCGACAGGACCAACGCTTTCGCCTAGCAGAGAACCGCCCCACTTGCTCTGACCCCTTGACCCGACCTTTGGGCGGGTTGGCGTACGGGGAGCGAGCCGCTAGTGCCCGGCGCTCTCTATCTTCGACTCGGCTTCCGCAATCACTTCATTCGCATAGGCATACTTGCCAGCGTCCTCGCCGGCCTCGTTCCACAGCGTCTCGCCATGCGTTAATTGCTGCTCGGCCTTGGCCTTGTCGATCTCCTCGGGACGCTGTGCGTTCTCGGCAAGGATCGTCACGCGGTCGGGCAGGATCTCAGCGAATCCCCACGCGACGTTGAAGCGCTGTTCTGCTCCACCCTCGCCGCCGGCAACGCCAAGGATACGCACCTCGCCCGCACCAAGCTCGGTGAGCAAGGGAGCCGCACCGGGCAAGGCTTCAAGGTAGCCCGTGCGCCCGGGCAGCTCGACCGCGCCCGCGGGTGCGTCGACGAGCACGCGGTCCGGAGTGACGAGGCGCACTTGGAACTGGGTCAGATCAGCCATGGTGTCGGAGCGCTCCTTGGCGCAGGGTTACTTCTGCGCTTTCAGCTTTTCGGCGGCTTCCAGGACGTCCTCAATGGCACCCTTGAGGTAAAAGGCCTGTTCGGGGACGTCATCGTGCTTGCCTTCGATGACCTCCTTGAAGCTGCGGATCGTGTCCGCAATCTTGCAGTAGGAGCCGGGAATGCCGGTGAACTGCTCGGCAACGTGGAAGGGCTGCGAGAGGAACTTCTGGACCTTCCGGGCCCGGGAGACAGTCAGGCGATCTTCCTCTGAGAGCTCGTCGATACCAAGGATGGCAATGATGTCCTGCAGATCCTTGTAGCGCTGGAGGATCCGTTTGACGCCCTGCGCGACATCGTAATGCTCCTGCCCGACGATGCGCGGCGAGAGGATACGCGAGGACGAGGCAAGCGGATCGACAGCCGGGTAGATGCCCAGCTCAGAGAGTGGCCGCGAAAGCGAGGTGGTTGCGTCCAGGTGAGCGAAGGTGGTGGCCGGCGCTGGATCGGTGAAGTCATCCGCAGGCACGTAGACGGCCTGGACAGAAGTCACCGAACCCTTGCGGGTCGAGGTGATGCGCTCCTGCAACTCGCCCATTTCGGTCGAGAGATTGGGCTGGTAGCCAACCGCCGACGGCATACGCCCTAACAGGGTAGAGACCTCGGAGCCGGCCTGGGTGAAGCGAAAGATGTTGTCGATGAACAGCAGCGTGTCCGCACCTTCTTCATCGCGGAACTGCTCGGCGATGGTCAGCGCGGAGAGGGCAACGCGCAGCCGCGCGCCCGGGGGCTCGGTCATCTGGCCGTAAATCAGCGCAGCCTTCGACTTCGAGAGGTCCTTCATGTCAATGACACCGGCCTCCTGGAACTCGAGCCAGAGGTCATTGCCCTCACGCGTGCGCTCACCAACGCCGGCAAAGACCGAGAAGCCGCCATGCTTGGTGGCGACGTTGTTGATCAGCTCCTGGATGATGACCGTCTTGCCGACGCCGGCGCCACCGAAGAGGCCAATCTTGCCGCCCTTGAGAAATGGCTGGATCAGATCGATGACCTTGATGCCGGTCTCAAACATCTCTTCCTGCGTGGTCTGCTCTTCAAACGTGGGCGCGGCGCGGTGGATCGGCATCCGCTTCTCGGCAAGCACGGGCCCGAGCTCGTCGACTGGCTCGCCGATGACGTTGAGGATGCGACCGAGTGTTGCACGGCCGACGGGAACCGAGATCGGCGCGCCCGTGTCGATGACCTTCATCCCGCGCACCATGCCCTCGGTTGCCTCCATGGCAACACAGCGCACGCGGCCATCGCCGATGTGCTGCTGCACTTCGAGGATGACGTTGACGGGATTAGGAACCTTGAAGCCCTCGGAGGTGACACGCAGGGCCTGAAAGATGCCCGGCATGGACGCTTCGTCAAACTGCACGTCAACCGCGGGGCCGGAGACCTGGACGACGTGGCCGATGTTCTCGTGACCCTGCTGCTCCGTAGGCCCGGAGTAATGCTCGGCCATGGTGTCAATGGCTGTCGTACGTTCCGTTGTTTCTGGCATACTCTTCTGCTCCTCCTCCGGCGGCGACGGGCTTAGACCGCGGCAGCGCCGGAGACAATCTCGATGATTTCCTTGGTAATGGCGGCCTGGCGCGCGCGGTTCATGGTCAACGTAAGCGAGTCGATCATCTCGGACGCATTGTTGGTCGCGGCATCCATCGCCGTCATACGTGCGGCGTGCTCGGCCGCGGCTGACTCGAGCAGCGCATGGTAGACCAGAGCCGTGACGTACCGCGGCAGCACTGCGCTATAAAGCTCGGCCGGCGGCTGCTCGTAGATGTAGTCCACCTCGGCGGTACCGAAGGTCCGGGCTTCGTCTTCGGCCTGCTGGTTGATCGCCTCGGCCTCGGCGCCTCTGAGGGTGATGCCGGCGCTCTGGGCGGCGGTGGCAGTACGCTCACGCTCGGCCTTGGAAGGCTCCTCGGCCTGGACCGCCTCGGGATGCTGGAGCTCGCCGGACGCGGACTCGACCAGCGGCAGGATGCGCTCGACCACAACGCGCTGCGCGATGACCGACTTGAACTCGTTGTAGACCAGGTAGACGGCGTCTATCTCTTCATGCGTGTAGCGGCGCACGATATCGTCCGAGAGTGTCCGCACGTCGTCGTAGGCGATCTTGTCGAGCATGCCGGCGTGGTCGCCGATAACTTCGACCGGGCCGGAGCGGTCCTGGCGAGCCTGGAATTCGCTCCGCTGCGGCGCTCCCTCGGGTCCATCTTGTTCAAGGGCGGCGTCGGCAAAACGAGCCTCTGGGTAGCGCCGCCGGAAGAAATCACGCCCCTTGCGGCCGATTGCTTCGACGTCCACGTGCCTGGACTGGTCGCCGGTGCTCTCAGCCAGGAACCGCGTGCCTGCCTTGATCACGTTGGTCGAGAAGGCGCCGGCGAAGCCTTTATCGCCGGTGACGACAAGCAGCAGGATGTTCTTTTCTTCCCGGGTAGCGAGCAGCGGGTGGCGAAGCTCGCCAGTGATGGGATCGTAGATCTCGATGCGCCGCTTGAGCGAGACGAGCACCGAAGCGAGCATGGCGGCGTACGGTCGCGCATGCGTCATGCGCTCCTGCGCGCGACGCAGCTTGGCTGCTGCCACCATCTTCATGGCCTTGGTGATCTGGCGGGTGTTCTTGACGCTGCGGATGCGCCGCTTGAGGTCGAGGACGCTGGGCATCGGCTACTTCGCAGCTCCCTGGGACTGGTTCGCGTCCGCGCCACCCTTGCCACCGGCGCTGGTCAACCCACCCGGCTGCGCAGCGCCCGGCGTCTTTGCCGCGGCCTGCTTCTTCTCGTCTTCCGAGAGCTGGGCAACCGCGTCCCTGCCCTGCGGCTTGTCATGGCCGGAGAGGAAGTCCTTCTTGTAGTCTTCAACCGCCGCCTTGAGGCGCCCGCGCAGATCGTCATCGAGCGCTTTCTTCTCGGCGATGTCGGCCAGCAGCTGCTGCTGCGCAGAATCGAGGTACTTGTGGAAGCCTTTCTCGAAGTCCCGCACATCTTCGACCTTAACGTCGTCGAGCAGGCCTTGCGTTCCGGCGAACAGGATCGCAACCATGTGTTCGGCGGTGAGCGGCTGGAACTGGTCCTGCTTGAGCAGCTCGGTGAGCCGCTTGCCGCGGTTGAGCTGGTTGAGCGTCACCTTGTCTAGGTCCGAGCCGAACTGTGAAAATGCCGCCAGCTCGCGATACTGGGCCAGGTCAAGCTTCAGGGTCGAGCCAACCTGCTTGACTGACTTGTAGGCGGCGGAAAAACCGACCCGCGATACCGAGAGGCCGACGTTGACGGCAGGGCGAATGCCCGAGTTGAACAGGTCCGTCTCAAGAAAGATCTGCCCATCGGTGATCGAGATGACGTTGGTCGGGATGTAGGCCGAGACATCACCAGCCTGGGTTTCGATGATCGGCAGCGCGGTAAGCGAGCCCGCGCCCTTGTCCTTATTCATCTTGGCCGAGCGCTCGAGCAGCCGCGAGTGGAGATAAAAAACGTCGCCGGGATAGGCTTCGCGGCCTGGGGGCCGGCGCAGCAGGAGCGACAGCTCGCGGTAGGCGACGGCGTGCTTGGACAGATCGTCGTAGATCACCAGCGCATGCTTGCCGTTGTCGCGGAAGTACTCGCCCATGGCGGTCGCAGCGAAAGGCGCGAGGTAAAGCAGGGGCGCAGGCTCTGAAGCAGACGCGGCAAGGACGATGGTGTAGTCCATCGCGCCGTTTTCGGTGAGCGTTTGCACGGTCTGCGCAATCGAAGATCGCTTCTGGCCGATCGCGCAGTAGATGCAGACCAGGTTGTTCTTCGCGTTGTTCAGGATCGTATCAATGACGACGGCGGTCTTACCCGTCTGGCGGTCGCCGATGATCAGCTCGCGCTGTCCGCGGCCAATCGGAATCATGGCGTCGATCGCCTTGATGCCGGTGGCCATCGGCTCCTTGACCGGCTGGCGATCAATCACGCCCGGAGCAAGCCGCTCGACAGGCAGGGTCTCAGTCGTGGCAATCGGGCCCTTGTCGTCGATGGGCACGCCAAGCGCATTGACCACGCGGCCAATCATCGCCTCGCCCACAGGCACGCTCATAATGCGTCCGGAGCGCTTGACCTCGTCGCCCTCGCGGATTTCGGAGGCCTCGCCCATGAGCACGACGCCGACCTGGTCTTCTTCGAGCGAGAGCGCCAGGCCTTCAATGCCGTGCGGGAACTCGACGATTTCACCGGCCATCACCTTGTCGAGGCCATGCACCCGCGCAATGCCGTCGCCAACCGAGATGACCGTGCCGACCTCGTCGACCTGCATCTTGCTGTCGTAGTTCTCGATCTCCTGGCGAAGGATGCTGGTGATCTCGTCTGCGCCAATCTTTGTTCCACTCTGTGCCATGCGTGTCTTCTATCCCAATCTTGGCGTTGTCGCCCGTGGTCCTTGCCTGATGTTCTGGTGCGGCTCCAGCCAGTTCAGTTGGCCGCGAGCTTTTCCTTCAACTGCAGCAGGCGCCCGCGTACCGATCCGTCGTACACCGTGCTGCCAATGCGAAGCAGCGCTCCGCCTACGAGCGAAGCGTCCTGGTAAAAGGTCGCTTCCACCTCGGCGCCGGCCAGCACGCCCACCCGCTCGACGATGGCCTGGCGCTCCTCGGCATCGAGCGGCCGGGCGGTGGTGAACTCGACCTCGGCCACTCCCAACTGCCGCCGCATGGTCGCGCGGTACTCGGCCAGGACGTCGGCAAAGCCTTCCATGCGCTCGTGGTTGATGAGCACGGCCAGGAAGTTGCGCGCCGTGCGCGAAAGCTCCAGGCGCTCGGCCAGCCTGTCGAGAACAGCTATCTTGCGTGGAACTGCAATGGAGGGATCGAGGAAAACGCCTCGCAACTCGGGGCTCTCGTTCCAGGCAGCCGCAAACGCACCCAGTTGCCGGTCAACGTCCCCGGCGTCTCCCTTCGCAGTGGGGTTGGAAACAGCCTCAGCCAGGGCGCGTGCATACCGGGCGGCATAGATGGCCATCTAGTTGCGCCCTCGCTTCTCAAAGTCGCCCGCATGCAGCACGCCGGCCAGGCCATCGGTAAACTCGTGGATCAAAGCGCGGTCCTGGTCGGTCGAAAGCTCGATCCGGCTCATGGCGCGATCAACAGCCAGGCTGGCGGCAAACTGCTTCAGTTCGCGCTGTGCCGCGGCCTGGGCGGCGGCAATCTCCTGCTCCGCGGACCGGACGATGCGGGCGCGCTCGGCTTCAAGCGAATCTTCTATCCGCCTCTGGTCACCCGCCGAGTCATGCGCGGCCTGCTTGCGGATGCTCTCGATCTCTGTGTCCAGCGAGGCTAGCCGCGCCTCAACGGCCTGCAACCGCTGGTTGGCCATCTCGGTTGCAGAACGCGCGTCCACCAGGTCGCGGCTGATCTTCTCGCGGCGGGCGCGGAAGGCTGCGGGCAGATACTTGGCCAGAAAGTAGGCGATGATCAGGAGCAGCAGCCCGGAGTTGAAGTCCTCAAACAGCTGCGCCGCGCGCTCGGTCGGCACATGCAGCGCGCGGGCGAGCACCTGCACGGTCGAGGAATGGCGGTAAGCCTCCATCTCGGAGTTTGGCTCGGGCGCGTCCATCTTTTCGCTGGGCGAACCCGTCGTGATCGGCTGCGACTGGGGCGCAGACGCGGCATGCGCCAAAGAAGCCGGCGAGGCCGTGAGCATGGCCGCAAACAGCCCGGCAGCCAGGCACAGGCGTAAACGTCGGACGAGGAGCATCATCGAGCACCCCCGACCGCTGCAGGAAGAATCGTGGCAAGGATCTGTGCGGCAAGCTGATCGATGCCGGTGTCCAGTTGCGCGCGGGCCATGCGGGTCTGTTCTTCGAGCTCTGACCGGGCCTGCCGGACCCGCAACTGTGCGGCTTCGCGGGCCTCGTTGACGGCGGCATCGCGGCCCTGGTTCCACTGCTGGACCTGCTTATCGCGGCGGCTGAAGATTTCCAGGCGCGCGGCACGGAGGCGGGCCTCGTACTCCTGGGCCTTGGCATCGGCGAGTGCGATGGCCGCTTGCGCCTTCTCCACCGCGCCTGCAGTCCGTTCGCGACGCTCAAACAGGGTGCGGCGGAGCGGCCGGTCGACCAGCGCCGTGTAGGCGAGGACCAGAATCAGGAAGATGACCATGGTTGGCACAGAGCCGAGCACCAGGTCGCCGAGTTGGCGCAGCAGTTCATCCATTCAGTGTCTTGCCAGTCTTTAGCCGGTATAGCCCACGCCCGCTACATGCTTAGCGGCATGCATCCGCGTGGTCAAGCATCTTTAAAGAGGGGTGGAGGCACCGGTTGTAAAAAGCGAAAGTACAGCACGTCAACGTATGGGCGCCAGGCATGGCGACCCTCCAGCGACTCCCTATAAATACCACAGCGCATGTACCTGAGGCGACCCGGAAGACGTCACTGTCCCGCTCCAGGCAGCAGGGCGAAGCAGAGGAAGGCTGGCGTTGCTTGGTGTCCCGCGCCCTGCGGGCCGGTCTCGGATCAGCAACCAGCGCTTTCACGCGATGGGCGTTTCCGTAGCAAGTCCGGATCGACAAAAAGGGAGAGAGGATGGCCTTCAGCGTGCCCTCGGGCGCCTTGATTTGCCCGTTCCCGGACCAGACGCTCTCCTGGTGCAACACTGGGTCAACAAACCGGGTACGGTGGCGGCGAGTCGCCGTCAGGTCGGTGGCGCGAGCTTCCATCATGGCTGTAGGTATCGTCCGCGCGAAAGCCCCTCGATGCCGACCACCGGCGCGTTGTTGACGGTCGAGCGAAGATGTTCCGCTCAGGACCACTCAGGACCAGTACTGTCGGTGCCGCCCCAGCAGCGATCGGGGTCCGGCGACGCGCAGGCGCACCTCTTCGCCGATGAACTCCCGCTGTTCGATGATCGTGCCACCCTCGAGCGCTGCGAGCACATCGCCAGCCGACTGCGGCACGGTGAACCAGCGCTCCTCAACCGGGTCGCCGACCAGCGCATGGTCGACCGCCGCGAGCAGCGCCTCCATGCCCTTACCCTGCAGCGCCGAGACGCCGATGCCTGCCGTTCCCAGCTCACCCTGCTGATCTTCGGTCAGCAGGTCAAGCTTGTTCCACACCTCAAGCCGCGGCTTGTCCAGCACGCCCAGCTCGGCCAGTACCTTCTCGACCTCCGCCTTGTGCTCGGCAGCCTGCGGGTGCGAGGCATCCTGCACGTGGAGCAGCACCTCAGCCTTTTCCACCTCTTCAAGCGTTGCGCGAAAGCTGGTTACGAGTGCATGCGGCAGGTCGCGAATGAAGCCGACCGTATCGGAGAGCAGGATCTTGCGGCGCGAAGGCAGGACGATGGCCCGCAGCTTGGGGTCAAGAGTCGCGAACATCTGCGATGAGGCGAAGACCCCGGCATCGGTCAGCCGGTTAAAGAGTGTGCTCTTGCCGGCATTGGTGTAACCAACCATGGCGACGGTGGGCACGGGCGCGGTTTCGCGGCGCTGCCGCTGCTGGCGACGTACCCGTCGTACCGCGTCGAGCTCTCGCTTGAGCAGGACCAGGCGCCGGCCAATGCGGCGGCGATCGGTCTCCAGCTGCGTTTCACCCGGGCCGCGAGTACCGATGCCGCCGCCTAGCTGGGACATGGCGCGGCCCCGCCCGGTGAGACGGGGCAGCATGTACTCCAGCTGCGCCAGTTCTACCTGGAGCTGTCCCTCCCGGGTGCGTGCGTGGCGCGCAAAGATGTCCAGAATCAGCTGCGTGCGATCGACGATCGGGCAAGGCAGCGCGTCTTCCAGGTTACGCAACTGGGTCGGGGAGAGGTCGTGGTCAATCAGGATCAGCGCAGCATTGGCGGCGGCGGCAGCACCGGCCAGCTCCTCGACCTTGCCACTGCCGAGCAGTGTGGCCGGGTCAGGCCTGGGGCGGCGCTGCAGCATCTCACCGACAATCGAGCCGCCAGCGCTTTCCACCAGCTCGCGAAACTCTGCGCGGGCGGCCTCCAGGTCAGGGCTTGGTTCCCCGGAGGCAGCATCGTCAGGACTTGCAGGCGACGGCAGGTCAGCCAAAGGATCGTCGGGGCCGCCGGTAGCACTGAGCATCGCCGCGTCACGGGCCTGCGAAGCGGTCCGACGCACACCCGCGCCGGCGCGCCTGCCCCGAGACCCGAGGCCGATGAAAGAGACCGCTACCAGGAAAGCTCGCTCGCCGGCTGCAGGCGCCAGGCCAGTAGGTAAAGAGGCGAGCGTGGTCGTCTCCGGCGCATCGTTCAGCCCGGTGTTCTCCGGCTCATCAGACATCGACTGGCTTCCGCAACGCGAACTAAAGGCTGGGAACGTGATCGGGCACGGGTGCCACGCCTAGTCCACTGTTTGCGAGACCCGTACCTGGGCGGTGCTCGGTGTGGAGGACGGAACGCGTGCTCACCACCGTCGAGATCGCATGCTTAAAGATCAGCTGCTCCTGGCTGTTGTTTTCAAGCAGCACGGAGTACTTGTCAAACGAGCGGATCTTGCCGGTTAGCTTGACACCGCTTACCAGGTAAATCGTGATTGGAGTCTTATCTTTGCGGACGGTGTTCAGGAACGTGTCCTGAATATTCTGTGCCGGCTTGTTATCCATGTGCCGATCTCCCAAGGGTGCAGAATCCTGGAGCAGCTTACAAGAAGTGAGGCTGTAGCCTGCAGGCATCGTTCCTCTTGCTTGGACGCAAGACTATGCGGTGCTCTGCCGACCGAATACGCGCGTGGATGCTCACGAGCAAAGTGTCGCCATGCTCGATCCCTCGGAGAGCATTGGCAGCTGCAGGGTTTGACCGGCAGCGGCCACGTGCTCGAAGAGCGAATCAGCGATAGCCCATAACAATAGACATTACTCCACAAAGCTGCAAGCCGCTTCTGCTTACAGGTCCATCTCTTTTTGTATGGGAACGATCCTTAACGGACGCCCAAGGCTGCGGTGATGACCTGCGGGTAATTAAAACACGCTCACCTGCACTCAACCCGGAACTTCACTTCGGCCCTACCGCCGCCGGGCCCTGAGCGGCGTGTGGTCAGCCCGTGGATGCGGATGAACCCTCGGAACAGGAGTGCCGGGGCCGGGCATCCGGCGTGCGCTCAGGAGCAGGAGGCTTGGGCGGCGGTGGGTCTGCGCGGCGAACAATGCCGCCCTCGAGGCGATAGGTCGTCTGCTGAACCGTCTGCGCGTGGAAGGTCCCGGAGGCATCCTGGGTGACAAGGCCGTCGGGCGTAGTGCGAATGGTGAAGGTTGGCTCAAGGCCCATGTCGCGGCCGTTGGCGTCCTTGAAGTGGGCCGAGCCAATCGTTACAGGCAGGTACCCCTGCTGCTCACGCAACCGGTAGGCGGTCTCATACCGGTGTCGTCGCACATTCCAGATAAAGACGCGCACCTGGTCCCAGTCAAAGGGCAGGCCGTCCTTGTACTCCTGGGTGACGGTGACGTACTGGGGCACGTTGCGTCCTTGTGGAGCCGATGCCGGGGCTGGGGCTGGCGTTTCCTCTGGAGCGATCGCGGCGTGAGGGTGCTTTCTAACCGCGGCCGCCTTCTTGGCCTTTGCCTTTTGCTGCGCCAGCTCTTTCTTGCTGACGACAACGTTGCCCTGCTCATCGATGGCAGGGCCGCCCGGGTCGTAGACCGTGTTGAGTGGATAGGCGCCGACGATTCTTTTTCCCTCAGAGTACTGCGCGACCTGGTCAGGGATGTCTACGTCGAGCCGGCGTGCGAGCACCCAGCCGACGTGGCCACCCTGCTCCCGGATCAGCCACCAGTCCTCGAGCGGTTTGTCAGGTTCATCGAGATCGGGCGCAGTGTAGGGGTCAGGGTGGGTCGGCGCGGCCGCCCAGATGGTTGACCCACTGGCCTGCTTCTTGACTGGCTTGCCGGGCCGCGGAGCCGGGCGACCGCGCTTGACTTTCGGCTTTAGTGGCAGTCCCTGCGGGGGCAGAGGCTTCTCCACCGCCGCACGCACCAGCAGCTGCAGCCTGTCGTTCTCCGGCAGCAGGAAGAGATGGTCAGTCTTGCGGCCGGCGGTGAGGTGGAGAAAGAGCTCATCGCGCAGAATCGCAGTGGCAACGACGGGATCGTTGGCGTGCTGAGTCTTGAGAGCTTCAAACTGATCGTAGGCCGCCTGGTCGACGACCGCGTGCTCTTCAAGCCAGCCCACCTTACCCGCGGCGGTGCGCACCTGGTAGAAGCGCCGCTCATGCTGCAGCATGGTGAGGCGGTCGCCATTGCGCACGTCGACTACCTTGTTGGAGACGGCGGCGACACGATCGCGCAGGAAGGTGGTCTTGGTCACCACGTACAGGTACTGGTCCGCTCCGTGGCCGCGCAGATGCCGACAGCCGGAGAGCGCGAGCAGGGTCACGACGAAAACAACAGCGGCGTTGAGCCGGGAGAGTCGGTAGAAAAACAGTGTCATGCGCACGCTGAAGAGGCAAGGATCAAAAGCTAGGGAAGCCTCAGCATAGCATTGCACCCGGGCGCGCCTGCGGCCTCGGTGCGCGTGGCAGGTTACGTGTGGCGCGTTTACCCCGGAGCTTTAGTGTGAGCCAGCAATGGCGTATGCCTGGGCTGGATCGGTGCTTCCCGTGGATGCCGTGACCGGGGTGCCGAGCGCGCCCGTGGTTGCGTCGAGCGGAAAGACTTCGAGATCTGGCGTGCCCCCGTCATTGACCACGGCAAGGTAGCCCTTGGTGTTGTCCTCGACCATGGCGATGGGTCCGATGCCGGCTGTGTAGGTGGGGGTCGCAAGCGGGGTGAGAGCGCCTGTGGCTCCGATCGAGAAGGCGCTGATGGTTCCGAGCGCCGTGTCCGCCGAGTAGAGATAGCCGCCAGTAGCGTCGACCAGCACGGCTGTGCCGCCGGTGCCTGGACTGCTTGGCGAGCTGGCGAGCTCAGCCAGCGTGCCATTGGCGTTGATGGTGAAGCTGCGCACGCCGTTCGCACCTGTCTCTCCAGCATAGAGAAAGGTGCCGGCGGGGTTCACTGCCAGGCCGTTGGTGGAGTAAGCATTGCCAAGCGTGTTGTAGTGCACGCTGAGCGTGCCGAGGTTCCCCGACGAGGTGTTGAAGCTAAGCGCGTCAATGCCGCCGGTGCCGAGCGAAGCATAGACCAGGTTGGTAGTGGTTGTGCTCGGGACAAAGACCAGTTGCCCGGCGGTGCCAGGATCGAGCGCAATTGGGCTTCCCGCCGTGGTGAGCACACCGGTGGTCTTATTGATGGCGAAGACGGAGACAACTGGCGCCGTTCCGCTTACCTGGTCCTGGAAGGCGAGCAGCCAGCTGCCCGTAGGATCAATGGCGATTGACGCTGCGCCCACGTTGGCCACCGCCGCACCGCTGTTGCCGAGGGTAAGCGAACCATCGCTGTTGACAACGTACACGTAGATGCCCGTGAGCACGCTACCCACGTAGAGCAGGCTGTTGGTGGGGGTGAGCGCCAGGACCGAGGGCGTCTGCCCCAGCAGGTACGGTGAGTTGGTGGTCGCAGTAAGGGCGCCGCTGGTGAGATTGAATCCGGCGATGGTGTTCAGGTTCGCGTTGTTGTTGGCGATGTAGAGCTGGTCGGTCGTGGAGCCTGTTCCGGTGCCAGTGCCCGTATCGCCATCGGCCTTGGCGAAAAACTTCCCGCAACCGGTAAGTACTGTCGAGGCAGCAGCGCACAAGGTTACGCAAAGGAGGGCAGCGAGGGACGGGCGAGTGCGGGCCTGAAGCCTGCGCTTGAACCCGGGCGGCTTCGGCGCGCCAGCCCTCTCCGGGTCAGAGACGCCGCAGAGCGGACTATTGCTCGCTATACTCTCCACCATGGCTGCGCTCACATGTCTTTCCATGCTGGTCATCATACTGTTCCCTTCCCTGCTCCTGGCAGCGCCTCACGGTACCGGCTCAGCTGCTGCCTCCCAGGTATGTGCCCGCTGCATCCAGGCTGACATGGGCTTCCTGGCCGACGATGCCCTGGATGGGCGAGGCAGCGCTACCCGGGACGAGCACATTGCTGCTCTTTATGCAGCCTCTATCTTTGCAGAGCTCGGGCTGAGACCTGGCGGCGACCATGGTACCTACCTGCAGAAAGCACCTCTGCCGAATCCGCTGCCGCCCCGGCTCGCCGACCGGCTCAAGACGTTTCAGAACACTCCGCGCACGGAAACCTGGAACGCGGTCGCGGTACTACCTGGCTCCTACCAGACGTCGAGCGACGCGATTCTGCTCACGGCGCACCTGGATCACTTGGGGATTGGCCCTGCGGTAGGCGGCGACGCCATCTACAACGGTGCCGATGACGACGCATCCGGCACTGCAGCAGTGCTGGCGCTGGCGCGTGCACTGGCCGCCCAGGCTTCCGCAGGCAGGCGCCCTGCGCGCACGATCATCTTCGCGCTCTTCGGCTCGGAGGAGATCGGCGGGCTCGGCAACCACTATTTTCTGGAGCATCCTCCTGTACCGCTGGATCACCTGGTCGCAAACCTTGAGTTCGAAATGATCGGCCGCCCTGACCCCGCCGTGCCTGCAGGCAAGTTCTGGCTGACCGGCTATGAGCGGTCCGACCTTGGACCAGAGCTTGCGGCACACGGCGCACGCATCGCAGCCGATCCGCACCCGGCAGAGAAATTCTTTGAGCGCTCCGATAACTACGCCCTGGCCAAACGCGGGATCATCGCGCAGACAATTTCAAGTTTCAACCTGCACAAGGATTATCACCAGCCGAGCGATGCGCTGAGCCGGATCGATCTGGGCTACATGACGGAGGTCATCGGGTCGATGGTCGCGCCGGTGAAATGGCTCGCGAACAGCAACTTCAAGCCGCAGTGGCGTCCGGGCGGCAGACCCTAGTCACTTCGGACCGGGGAAGCAGGTCCTGCGATGGCAGAAGCCTGCTCGATGGTCGAGGCCGGATCGCAGGAGTTTGGCCTGGCGATGACACAGGTTATCTCCATCTTTCCATCTTTCCATGTCTCCACGTACAAGTGCCTGAGCAACTCCCAGTATCAACTTTCGGCGAATCTCGACGGCGTCGCTGGCTTAACTTTGCTCGCCCACCGGCTCCCGGCCAATCGGATTTTCATACAGCGAGTGATCGCGCGTGACTACTGTCAGGCCCGATTCCGTGACAAAGTAATTCCGCTTATCTTCTTCCTTGTCGTAGCCAATCACTGTGCCTTCCGGGATATGTACGTCGCGGTCGATGATCGCGCGCTTGATCCGGCAATGGCGGCCGATGTTGACGTGCGAAAAAACGATGCTGCTTTCGATCTGCGAGTAGGAGTTTACCCGCACATCCTGCGAGAACAGGCTGTTGCGCACAGTTGATCCGGAGATGATGCAGCCGCCAGAGATCACTGAATTGATCGCCTCCCCGGTGCGCCCCGGCTCGCCAAAGACAAACTTGGCCGGAGGGTACTGCCGCACCCGGGTGCGCATGGGCCAATGCCGGTCATACAGGTTAAAGACCGGCGACACCGAAGCGACGTCCATGTTCGCATCGTAGTAGGCGTCGAGCGTACCCACGTCGCGCCAGTAAAGCGCTTCCTGCTTGTTCTCGTCGACAAAGTTAAAGGCCATCATCTTGTACTTGCCCAGCAGGTCAGGCAGGATGTTGTAGCCGAAATCGTGCTTGGAACTGGTGTTTTCTGCATCGCGCATCAAGGCCGGCAGCAACACATCCGTGTTGAAGATGTAGATGCCCATTGACGCATCGACCATGGACGGGTTGAAGGGCGACCGGAGGCTGGTTTCCTTCGGCTTCTCAAGGAAGCTGACCACCTCGCCGCCACGCGCCACTTCCACGATGCCGAAGCTCTTGCACTCGGCCGGATTGATGGGCAGCGTGGCCAGCGTCACGTCGGCACCCGAGTCCTTGTGCTGCTGCAGCATCTTGCCGTAGTCCATCTTGTAGATGTGGTCGCCGGAAAGAATCAGCACATGCTTGGGCTGCTCGGTGCCAATGGAATAGATATTCTGGTAGACCGCATCTGCTGTGCCCTGGTACCACTTGGGCCCGACTCGCTGCATCGGCGGCAGGATCTCAATAAACTCGCCAAGCTCCTGCGCGACAGATCCGGACCAGCCTTCGCGTATGTGCCGATTCAGCGAGAGCGCCTTGTACTGGGTAAGGATATAGACCCGGCGAAGGTCAGAGTTGATGCAGTTGGAGAGTGTGATGTCGATGATGCGGTAGTGGCCGCCGAAGGGTACGGCAGGCTTTGCCCGGTCACGCGTAAGAGGAAAAAGCCGCTCACCTGCTCCGCCTGCCAGCAGTACACCTAAAGTATCTTTCATCCGTCGTCCGCCGCCTCACCATCTTCTTTTGCGGGCCGCCCGCGAAGTGCACTCCAAAGCCGAAGGCCGATACTACCATCTTGCAAGCCAGCCTTGCCCGGCAGGTTTTACAAAGCATGAGCATGCGACTGCGCGCTACTCGCCTGGGCTTTGGTTCTCCTCATTATCATCTTCGGACTCGCCGTGATCGCCCTCAATGGCGATGCGCAGGGAGCGGAGGAAGTTGACGTCCTGGACTGTGAACGGAGGGCCGCCTTCCTCGCTTACGGCAGACTCGGCCGGATCGGCCCGCTCCTCTACCTCGTTTAGGCCGATAGTTGCTTCAAGCATCAGCAGGACATCAAACCCCTGCTTGCGGATATCCTGCACAACGCCGGCAATCTGCTCGGACTCGGAGACGCTCTCGTGAATCGCCTCCCCTAACTGCTGGACCAGCTGACGCAGCTTTTGGTTCAACCTGATGCCTCGGTTCCTGCCGGCGCCACGCCCTGGCCGACCGATGAATTTGTCCCTACCTTACCTGTGATGAGGCGGGGCGACAATTCGAACTACCCGGCTGTTCAGTTTTCCGTCCAGCTTGCCCTGAGACGAGCCCCAGGAGCGCGAGAGCACTCCCGGGGCTGTAAACTTTGAAGCATGCGCCCGAAGACGTTTGGCCGTGCCCTGGGGATTGGAGCGCGCGTTGCAGGCAAGGCGCTGCTCGACGGTAACGCAGCCCCCACCAGGCTACCGGAAACACAGGCAGCTGAGCAGAAGGCGCGCATCGCCGCGGCAGGCCAGCGCGGACGCGCCGTTGGTTCTGGATTAGGCCAGGGGACCCGCAACCTGGGCCGGGGCGGACGCAACTTCGGCCGCGCGGTGTGGAACCCTTTCGCGCTTGCCACCAGCGTGCTATGGCTCGAGATCACAGGTATGTTTTTCGCGCTGTTTGCGGTCTTTTTTGCGCAGCATCTGTACGAGCTGCGCGGAGCCTGGCGGAACGGCGACGAGCACAGCCGGTTCCTGCTCTACGCCGCGCTTACAGCGCTGTTCTTCTACTTCTCGGCAAGCTCCTTTGTACGAGCCCGCCGGAAGAGCAAGCCGGGCGCCTAGGCATGGCGGCGCTCTGCTGCTCGCCTCGCAGGTGACGTTCGCGGTTAGAAGCTGATACACCTTGGTGTGTAAGGTCGCTCGCTTGCGCCTGCAGCGTCCGCCCTAACCCAGTCTTGCCAGCCCTTCTTGGAGATCGTCAGCGATTATGCCCCGCCCTGCCCCGCGTCGTCTTGCCTGCTTCCTGATATCGTTCTCTCCCCTGCTGCCACTCGGACTTGCTGCGCTGGCCGCCCATGGCCAGAGTGCCCTGACTGGCCAGCCCGTCGTGCTCGAGCGCAACGGCCCTACCGTCGTGCTGGAGGCCTACGCGCCGAACGTGGTGAGGGTAACCATCTCAAGCATCGCCGACGAGGCCAAGGGCAAGCCCGGCTACGGCATCATCGCCACGCCGAATGACACAGGCTGGAAGCACTCCACAGGCGCGCATGGCGAGGACATCTACGCCTCAGACCAGATGACGGTGACGGTGCCGCCCGCGTACAAGCGCGATCCCAACTCCAAGGAAAAGCTCCCCGATACAGCGACCTACTTCGGCGGGTCGGTCCCCGGAGTTTCGCTAGACTTCAAGACCGGTGACGGTGCCGAGCTGACCCGGATGCTCGGCTGGGGTATGGCCGTGCCCAACCACAAGGACATGACAGCCAGTGTGGAGGCCGATCGACGGCCCACCGACAAGCCCTTTTACACCGTGAGTGCCGCCTTTGCCTCGCCCGCCGATGAGCATTACTACGGCCTGGGGCAGAACCATGAAGGCGAGCTCGACCACCGCGGGCATCCGATCACCTGCGAAGCCAACTACACGGCTCCGGCCGGCGCGAGCTGGTGTGTGCCGTTCCTGGTTACGAATAGGGGCTACGGCCTGCTGTGGGATAACCCCTCGTCCACCGTGATTGAGCCCGGCTTCAACAATCACACCAGCTGGGTTTCCAAGGTGGGCCAGCGCGTGTCGTACTTTATCATCGCCGGCAAAACGACCGACGAGATCTATGGCGGGTATCGCCTGCTCTCAGGCGCGACTCCCATGCTGCCCAAGGCCGCCTACGGCTTGATCCAGTCCAAGCAGCGCTACTCAACCCAGGCCGAGGTGCTTGCGGTGGCCAAGGGCTATCGCGAGCGGCACCTGCCCTTGGACATGATGGTGGTCGACTGGTTTTATTACACCAAGATGGGCCAGTTCGACTTCAAGCCCAACGACTGGCCTGATCCGGCAGCGATGAACAAGCAGCTGCACGCGATGGGCATCCAGACGATGATCAGCATCTGGCCGCGCTTTGAGCCGGGCAGCCGCTTCTATGACGAGGTGCGCAAGCAGGGTTGGCTCATCCACCTGGCCGATGGCACGCCCATCGACGGCCTGCCGTATGACAAGGCGGGCTCAGACATCGACACGACCAACCCGGCTGCTGCGAAGTTTTACTGGCAGCTCACGCGCGACAACATCATCGCCAACGGCTTCGACGCGCTCTGGACCGACGAGACCGAGCCCGACCTGCCCCCGAACGGCGCGTATTTCCACGTCGGGCCGGGTACGCAGTTCTTCAACATCTACCCGCTCTTCCATACCGCGTCGATCTACGATGGCTATCGCCGCGACGTGAAGCTCGACGGCAGCCTGCGCCCGGTGCCGCCTGCCGCCGAGGCTGCAAAGACCTTCCCTGAAGGCGAGCCTGTGGCCCAGGCGCCGGGCGATCCGGCGGCGGAAAAGCGCGTGGCGATTCTCTCGCGCGATGCCTACATCGGCGCGCAGCGGAACGGCACGCTCTTCTGGTCCTCTGACATTTACCCTGTGTGGGACGCGATGAAGCGCCAGATTCCGCTGATGCTCGACGTGGCCGCCTCGGGCATCGCCTACAACGGCAACGACGTGGGCGGCTGGCAGTACCTGCCGCGGCAGCACACGCCGGCGCACCCGCCGCTGCTGGACCCCTCGGACGCGCGCGAGGTGGTTGGCCACAACGACGACTACCCCGAGCTCTACACGCGGTGGTACGAGTTTGGCGCCTTCCAGCCCAACTTCCGCACCCACGGCACCCGCGAGCATAACGAGGTGTGGAGCTACGGCAAGCAGGCCGAGCCGATCCTCGAAAAGTATCTGAAGCTGCGCTACGCGTTGATGCCCTACACCTACTCGCTCGGATGGATGACGCACGAGACAGGCGCGCCCTTTGTGCGGGCGCTGTTCATGGATTTCGCCGCAGACCCGAACGTGAACGATCCGCAGGATCAAAACATCCGCGAGCTGCTGAAGTACGAGTACATGTACGGACCCTCGCTGCTGGTCGCGCCGGTGACCGAGCAGGGCGCGACGACGCGCCAGGTCTACCTGCCGGCCGGAGTCGACTGGTACAACTACTGGACGAATGAGAAGCTCCACGGCGGCCAGATCGTGACGGTCCCCGCGCCAATCGATACACTGCCGCTGTTTGTAAAGGCGGGGTCCATCCTGCCCTTCGGCTCAGAGATAGAGAGCACGCGTGAGGAGCAGAAGATTGTGAAGGTCAAGGTCTACCCTGGGGCGAATGCTGACTTCGTTTTGTATAACGACGACGGCGTGAGCTACGCGTATGAGCAGGGCAAGCACGAGATCACGAAGCTGCACTGGGAGGATGCGAGCGGGAAGCTGACTCAGGCCGGAGCGAAGGCTTGGAGTGGGGATGAGAAGGGGTTGGTGGAGGTTGTTGGGAAGTGATCGAATTCGAGCGGAAGTCGATCTTCACTTAGGGCTTATCTGTTTAGCGAGCAAAACAAGTTCTTGCGAGATGGTGGCAAACCAGTCTTGAGGCAGATAAAAGCTACGATCAGCTTCTAACAGGAACTCGGCTGCCCCCGCGGTTTTATAGCGCTTACCGCAGAGTTCCATAGTAGCTCGCTCGAACTTGTCTTGTGAATAGTTAGATCTATGAGCGATCCGATGTCGAATATCGAAGAACGCCCTTAGACGAGCCATATTTGAGCTCAGCACTCGCTCATGTACGCCGCCGTCAACAAACCTCTTAAACACCTGAATGGATATTTCGATGTTGCTCCAAGAAACGAAGTCTCGGCCGTTCAATAGCGCGTTCAACGCAGCGCGTTCATGACGAAAAGGCGCCTCGACCAGTGTGCCTCCATGCGGCACTGCTGGACGTGATGTTATGCAATTAGTGAAAGTTGTCTCAATGAAAGTCTCCCAACCCATACATATCCGTAAATACGCAAGCTCCGGGACGGATCCTACTGCTACACCCTTGAGTTCGCGAAGTACCGCAGGAGGAATGCCCTTCATAGCTATAAGTCTGCCCGGGAGACGACAAAGTTTGTCCATCTCGCCGACCAGGTCGCTTAGCCGCTTTGAATATGCAGTAGCTTTGGACATTACCGAGCAGAGAAGGCTCTCTTGTAGATTGTCTCAAAGCGTATTCTTCTTGGCTCTAGGTTATCTGTTTGGCGATTGCAGGCAGCGACAAACCTAGCAAGCGAGGGCATAACGTTTTCGGGATCCTGCTCTGCTGATTCCAGCACATGAGAGAGGTCTGTGACAGCTGCGTGTAGTAAGTCTCTTTCGGACTGGTTCAGTCGCTTTGCCGAAGTCTTCGGCGAGGCATTTGGTAGTCCATAGATGCGATGGTAGACAGCTGCATGAAGCGAATAAAAAATTGGTAGACGCTTGAACGCAGTCTGCGAGACCAGGTTGCCTAATACGTCGGCTATCACATCTAGAATGGCTTTGAACCTTTCCACGCACTGCTCACGCTCAGGGAAAGACTCATCGAACTTTTCGTAGTACTCGTCAATAGATTTCTTTTTGTCTTGAAGGCCTGCAATTTGAGCTATGAGTAACTCGCTCGTAAATTCAACTTCAAGCATTCTTGCTATGCTTTGATCGGTAAACAGCTTAAACTTCTTCCACATCTCCACGTGCTCATAAGCTAACGTGTAAGCCGTTCTCTTAAAGAAGCCAAAGAAACGCCCATTCCTCAACTCCTGAGCATTTAGCGGCACGGAGTACTGATTTAGACGTGAAAATACTTCAAGAATTTCTTGATCCGACACTCCCTGCAGCACTTCACATATGAACGGGTACTGAAGTATCGTGTCTTGAACATTCTTTGGGAGCTTGTCAAACTTCTTCCCCGCGAACGGTGAATCCAACGAGTTCGACAGCGAAAAGCAATTGTCCAAGTAGCTTAGGACAGAACTTATTCGTTGCTGACCATCTACGATTTCGCGCACCATTCTTTTGCGGTCGTCGCTTTGCCTTACTCGGATGTAAATGGGAGGAACCGGCAACTGTCGAATGAGAGTGTCGATCAGAAATGACTTTGCAGGCGTCGTCCAGACCCCACGGCGCTGGAACTTAGGAGCGACGACAAGACTTTTGTCGTCTTGCCAGCTACTAAAGTCTAGGGGGGTGTAGGTGCTGCGATTGGGTTTTTCCATTGAGCCTTCCGCAACGAATTGAAGAGCGCTGCCACCAGTCAGACTAAATCATCATCAACGAAAACGCTCCAGTTCGCACAGCAAAGGCCCGGCTTCCGCCGGGCCTTTTCGTTGAGGCTGGGTGCATGGGGCTTTTGGTTAGCTACACCCGCTCGTACTCCCGCAGCTCATGCACCGATAACAACTCCCACTGCGCACCATGATCGCACCGCACGTCAGGCAGCTCGGAGCGTCCCCCATGTCGTACATGCTGCGCATGGCGTCGGCGGCGTGGTAGAGGCCTCGGTCTTCCGCTTTGCTTGAAGCCGAAGCCGGGGTCGGACCAGCGGAGAGCTCTCGCAAAAGGCCGCCTTCAGGCGCGGACGTCGCACCCATGCCGCGCGCGGGCTGGTGCTGCTCGGGCGCGAGAGGCTGGCCAGGGTTGTAGTGGATGCCGGCGTCAGAGAGGGTGCCGGCGACCGGGATGGAACTCGCCCCGAAACCAGCGCCGCGATCACCCGCGCCGAAAGCATGAGCGCCGCTCGCCTGGGCACCGGCAGCCTGCGAGCCGGCCGGGCTCAACCCGGCAAACAACGGCAGCTGCACCCCGGACAAGAAGCGCAATTCCAGCCAGCGGAAGAGGTAATCCATGATCGACTTTGCGTAGCCAAGCGTCTCTGACCCCGTCCAGCCGGACGGCTCGAAGCGCGAGTGGGCGAACTTCTCGCACAGCAGCTTCAACGGCACGCCGTGCTGCAGCGCGAGCGAGATCGCCGTCGCAAAGCTGTCCATCAGCCCGGAGATGGTGGAGCCTTCCTTGGCCATGCGGATAAAGATCTCGCCTGGCTGCCCGCTTGGATACAGGCCAACGGTGATGTAGCCCTCGTGCCCGGCAATCGAAAACTTGTGGGTGAGCGAGGCGCGCTCGTCCGGCAGGCGGTGGCGGATCGCCTTGGGTGGCGCGGCGAGATCCTGCACCGAGAGGCGCGGCGCCGGTTCATCAGTGGAGGGCGAACTGCCTTGCGTCGCGATGCCAGCGGCCGCTGCCAGCTCCGCGGCAATCCGCAAGCCGGCGATCTCCTGCTCCAGCGCTTCCAGCCGCGCCCGGGCCGCGATCAACTCCTGCGGAGCCGCGGCAGCCTCAGCCTTGGCATCTGACGAGCCCGAACCGGTGCCGGTGGCCTTGGCCTTGTCGCCGTCCGAGACGTTGAGCGGCTGCGCGCCCTTCGACCCATCGCGATAGATCGCCACAGACTTGAGCCCGATCCGCCAGGCGTCGAGGTACGCGTCGGCAACGTCGTCAATGGTTGCGTCATGCGGCAGGTTGACGGTCTTTGAGATGGCACCGGAGAGAAAGGGCTGCGCCGCAGCCATCATCTTGACGTGGCCTGCGGGCAAGATGGACCGGGTACCCTTGGCCGGTTTAAAGGAGCAGTCAAAAACCGCCAGGTGCTCTGGCTTGACCTCGGGCGCGCCTTCAATGGTGCCGGTCGCGTCAATGTAGCTGACGATGGCATTGACCTGCGGGTTGGAGTAGCCAAGCTTGAAGAGCGCCGACGGGACGGTGTTGTTGACGATCTTGATCATGCCACCGCCAACCAGCTTCTTGTACTTGACCAGCGCCAGGTCGGGCTCGATGCCGGTCGTGTCGCAGTCCATCATGAAGCCGATAGTGCCCGTCGGTGCAAGCACGGTCACCTGCGAGTTGCGGTAGCCATGCTTCTCTCCGTGGGCCAGCGCCTGGTCCCAGCACTGCTTGCTGGTGGCAATCAGGGTGTCAAGCTGCGGAACGGTGAAGGGGTCCCTGGTTCCATTGGCGCTCGTCTTCGACCGGCCAATCTTGTTCACCTCGGCGCGGTGCATGCGGATGACGTCAAGAAACGGCTCGCGATTGACATAGAAGCCCGGGCAGGCGCCGCCGCTGCGCTCTGCGTCCGCAGTGAGCGAGGTAGCGGAGCGGATGGCAGGAGCCTTCTCTGCAAGGCGGGCCGACTGCAGATATGCCTCGCCACACATGATCGCGGTGAGGGCTGCGGCGAAGTCGCGGCCGGCGTCCGAGTCGTACGGCAGGCCGAAAGCCATCAGCAGCGCGCCCAGGTTAGCGTAGCCCAGGCCAAGCGGGCGGTAGTCGTGCGAGTTCTGCGCGATGCGCTCGGTCGGATAGCCTGAGTTGTCGATCAGGATATCCATCGCGGTGATCATGATATCCACTCCGCGGCGGTAGCTCTCGACGTCAAACGTACCGCCCGCGTCGACAAACTTGAGCAGGTTGAAGCTGGCCAGGTTGCAGGCCGAGTTATCGAGGAACATGTACTCCGAGCACGGATTGGACGCATTGATGCGCGCGGTGTTCTTCGACGTATGCCACCGATTGATGGTCGTGTCGTACTGCATGCCAGGATCGCCGCACTGCCAGGTGGCTTCGGCGATCTTGTGCATCAGGTCTCTCGCCTTGTAGGTCTTCTGCGGCGCGCCGTCCTTGACCGCGCGAGTGGTGAACTCGCCATCGCGCTCGACCGCCTGCATGAACTCGTCAGTCACGCGGACAGAGTTGTTCGCGTTCTGGAAAAAGATAGAGGAGTATGCCTCGGAGTCAGGGCCGGAAGATCCGTCGTAGCCTTCGCGCATCAACGCCCAGGCCTTGGCCTCCTCTTTCATCTTGCACTCGACAAAGTCGACGATGTCGGGGTGCTCGACGTTGAGGATGACCATCTTGGCAGCGCGGCGCGTCTTGCCGCCGGACTTGATGACGCCCGCAAACGCGTCAAAGCCGCGCATGAACGAGAGCGGGCCAGAGGCGGTGCCGCCGCCTGAGAGCAGCTCCGAGGACCCGCGCAGAGTCGACAGATTCGTGCCCGTGCCGGAGCCCCACTTGAAGAGCATGCCTTCGGTTTTCGCGAGTGTCAGGATGGAGTCAAGTGAGTCCTCGACAGCGTTGATGAAGCAGGCCGAGCACTGCGGTTTCCGGTAGCCCGTGACGGAGAACTCGACCGCGCACGAGTGTTCGTTCCAGTGCCAGTTCTGCGCATCGGAGTTGGGTTCAAGCCGATCGCACCCCACGTTGAACCAGACCGGCGAATTGAAGGCGACCTTCTGATTGACGAGCAGGTGAACCAACTCGTCATGGAAGATTGCCGCGTCTTCCGGGGTGGCGAAGTAGCCGCCAGCCATACCCCAGTCGCGTACGGTCTCGGCGACCCGGGCGACGAGCTGGTGGACGCCGGTCTCGCGCTCCGGCGTGCCGACCTGGCCATGAAGGTACTTGGACGCAACGATGTTGGTCGCCGTCACCGACCAGTCGACCGGCACTTCCACATCCTGCTGCTCAAAGATTGTCTTGCCCGCGAAGTCGGTGATGATGGCGGCGCGACGCTCCCACTGGACCTGGTCGTACGGGGAGACGCTCGCGCTCGAGAAATGGCGGGTGAAGCTGAGCGCGGTGGGGCGGGCGGACGTTTGAGGCGAGGCGGATGTGGTCTGTGCCATAGAGGC
The DNA here is from genome assembly GCA_964658255.1 of Candidatus Babeliales bacterium. Lineage (GTDB taxonomy): Bacteria > Acidobacteriota > Terriglobia > Terriglobales > Acidobacteriaceae > EB88. The sequence continues at coordinate 3,354 of CAZZYO010000005.1, read as the reverse complement.
TCCTTGAGTAAAGCTTCGGTTAAACCTTGGGTTCACACGGTTGCATCGGGTTCTGTAGGGCCGTAGCCGGTCTGCCTGCGTTTCGCTCCGGAAACCAAGAAGCCGCAAGACGGACAGTAGCGCTAGGAATGGGGTGAGTCAAGCGAGAACCACAATATGTTGGGTTACTAACGACATCTTACCAGCTTCGTGATCGCTGGCGATGTGCCAAAGGATGTCCCTATGACAAGACGGTACGCCTCGACAAGCGTCGCCCACAAGCTGAGGAAGAGCCGTCCAAACTGAGGATAATTGGTCTGCCTTTTCGCCCGGGATACCGTCGGGACGCGGCAGAAGGCGCTCGCTATGGCGCGATCGGAACAGCAGGGCTCGTTTGCGGAACAGCCGGAATTTACTGCGTCGCTGTAGAGCGTGGCAGGCATGCGGCCGCTGTACTTCGCTGCGATTAGGACGACGAGCAGGATGGTGGGCCGGCACGCAGGTCAGGCCAGCTCCAGGTAGGTTGAGTAGAGGGCGTCCCCAACCTCGGTGTAGGGGACAAAGCGGATTGGTCCACTGCGCATGGAGACGGTCCACTCGCGGGCACCAGTTTGCCTTGCCGCGAGCAGGTCCTGCCGGTGCAGTTTGCGGGGAGTATCCCCGAGCGGGAACAGTACCAGGGGCCCTCGGACAAGCGCTACCGTGTCAGGGTGCGCCTGGGTAAGCGAGCCAGGTATGGGTTCGAGGCGCAGATGCATGGGGAGCGTCAGCTCGACCGTGTCGCCATCAACCCATTGGCGGGTAATGCTGGCGAAACCTTGCTGGATGAAGACGGGTGCAGGCTTGCCATTGACGCGCAGAGAAGGGCCAGCGGGGTCGATGGAGCCGGACTCTGCCGCCCAGGCCGGGATGCGGAGGTGCACGGTAAAGCTGGCCGGCGTAGAAGCCCCGATGCGGAGCTGGATCTCGCCGCGGTAAGGGTACTCGTGCTCCTGGGTAAGCGTGAGTTGCGTTGAGGCTGAACCAGCGTGGTGGGCCCAGCGAAGAACCGAGGGAATGTAGAGGTTGACCCAGACGGCAGGAAAGGCCGGCGCTGCCCCTTGCACGCCACGCAGGCCGAAGCCACCGGGCTCGAGGAAGTACGAATTGATGCCGTAGTCAGCCGCGACCTGCGGCAGAGTGCCCGAACAGCAGGGCCAGCGGTGCACAGAGTAGCCACGCCGCGCGCCTTGCATGTTGTAGTCCTGGAAGTAGTACGTGTGACCGTCGGGCAGCAGCGGCTTTGCCCCAAGCACCGTGTTGTACATCACCCGCTCAGCAGTGTCGCCGTAGCGGCCTTCGCGCGTGATGCGCGCCAGGTAGCGGGTCAGCTTCATGTGCGCATAGGCGCAGCAAGGGGCCTCAAAGCTGTTGTGGGTAGAGGTGAGGCTGGCGAAGAGCTTGTCCGATTCAGGGGCGACCAGGGTTTCATCGGGACCCCAGCCGCCGGTCGCGTAGCTCTGCTGCTGCAGCATGTCAAAGCCATGCACTGCGGCGCGAAGGTGGCGCTCACTACGCGTAACAAGCCACGCCTGCACCGCTGAGCTCATTGCATTGACGTAGCTATAGCCGTGCTTTTTCCCGAGCACGTTGCGTCCGGCAGCCAGCGGATCGAAGAAGGTTGCATCATCGAGATACTGCTCAGCCATGGCAAGGTAGCGCGGGCCGGCACCGAGTGTGTAAGCGATGTAGAGATTCTCCGGCAACGTGGCGCTCTCGTCCCAGTTCCAGGAGTTATCGCGATTCTTGAGCCAGGGAACGTCGCGATCGACAGCGTGACCGGGCAAGGCGAGCACGGCGGCATCGGTCGTCTTGTTGAGCACGGCAAAGGCGTTCGGGTCGCCGAGCAGGCGATGCGCGTCGTTCAGCCCGCATACGTACTTGTCGAGCGAGTAAGCGGGCAGGCGCGTGAGCCTGTAATAGGCCGGCACGATCGTCTCGCCATACAGCACAGTGCAACGCAGTACCTTGTCTCGCAACTCGTCGCGCGTGGAGCGGTTGCCGCCCGCGTAATCCTCAGCAGCGCTCATCCGCGCGAGTGCAGACATCCACTGGCCAAAGTTTGCACCGGGCGACAAGCCGGCGTCGCCGGTCTTGTAGTCGTAGTCGGCAAGATATTCAAACCACCCGCCGATCTCAACCCCCGGCGCAGGCTGGCCTGCCATCATGCGAAAGGGTTTCATCAGGGAGTCGTCAGAGAAGCCGAGGAGGATCGAGCGGGCGTTCTCAACCTGCGCTACGTGTTGCGGGCTGGTGATGGTGACCTGCGCATACCCTACCTCGCGGAGCGGTTCGAGTACAGGCAGCAGAAAGGGTGGGCTGGCGTGCGCGGCGCGCAGAGCCGTTGCGGTACCCGCAGCCGCCGCAGCTGCGGTCCTGAGAAAAGCTCGACGGCTCAGTGACAAAGGGATCGAGAGTCCTTGCATGTGTCGTCAGGTTAGACTCTCACGCAAAGGACTTTCTAGATCAGCGCCGCCTGGCTTAAGCGGCCTTTTTCGCAGCTGTCTTTTTGCGGGCCGTCTTTTTGGCGGGAGCTTTCTTCGCGGCGGCCTTTTTAGCGGGAGCCTTCTGAGTGGCAGACTTGTTTGCTGATGCCTTCTTTGCCGTCTTGCTCACGCTGCGCCGTTCTGCTGCATCGGGCGACTTTGACTTGGCCTGCTCGGCCCGCTTGCCACCTTGCGCAATCTGTTTCTTGCGCGAGGTCTCGCGGTCTGGCTCCTTGCCACCGTTGCGGCTCGCAGGTTTCTTGCGGCAGCTTCCCTGCTCATGTTCACCCTTGCCCGGCACTGGTTCAAACCCGGGCCAGCAGCGCGAGGTTTTGGTATCCGCCTTACCAGAAGAAGTTTTCTTCGTCGCCATGTGCGTCCTCCACAATCCCCTGATCAGAAGGGCAATTGTGCGCAGGCGTTGTTTAGTCGGTGCAATTAGATTTACGGGGTTGAAGAGGATGGGGAGACTTCGCTTGCGCCGAAGAGCAGGCAGAGAAGAAAGGCAAATCCTTCGCCCCTCGCAGGATGACATCCTCTATATACTCTATATATTCGACGGGGGTCAGCTGGCCTAACTCAGGCAGAGGCAATATGGCTCCACTTAGACGGGGACATGATTCCCATCAAGAGAGTTGGCCTGACCGAGTGCCACCCATGCGTGACATAGCTCAACATGAAGCAGGGAGTCAGGCCTGGCAACATGTAGCGCCCAGGCTCGCGCCGTTACGTGCGTTTTGCCGGGCGCCTGCTTGCGCCACCCACGCGGCTGGCGGCCGGGCGCTTTGCTTTGGGAACACGCACAGGCAGCATGTCGCCCGGGCCTGCGCCGACCACCTTGTGCGCAGTG
>CAZZYO010000004.1:67705-79195 GCA_964658255.1 Candidatus Babeliales bacterium | reverse complement strand
GACATCCTGCTCACCTATGGCGAGGCCAGACAAACGCCCATGGGCGACCTGAGCGGTCTGCGCGTCTGGCTGTGTGCAACCCTTACTGCCGCCAGCCCAGGCGCGCGTTTTACCCTGCATGGCACACTGGGAAGCTATGAAAAGTGGGGTCTTGACCCGCAGGAGAACGCGCTGAAGCAGGGCCAGACCTTTGACACACCGGGCTTTGGTGCGGAGCCCTCGAGCGCCTGGGGAGTGTTGACGCTGGGCGATTCCCCGGCACAAAGTGTACCTACGCTGCCGGGCGACTATAGGGAGTACTACGCGAATGTTCGCGACGCGATCCGCGGCGTGGCTCCGTTGCAGGTCTCGGTACGTGATGCCTGGCGAGTTGCGCGCTTGATCGAGCAGGCGCGGGAAAGCGATGCCTCGGGCTGCCGGGTTGCGGTCGACTTCAACGATGAGCCAGCCTAGCGCTGCTCGAGCGGGCCAGGGTGCCAGGCCAAAGGGAGATGCGCACAGATGGGCTGGAGCGTGAAGATGCAAGCGATCACCACACAGCGAGCGGGCCTGGCAGCGTGGCGTCCTCCGGTCATGCTTGCGGTCCTGCTCGCCGTAACACTTGCGACGCAGCCTGCAAGGGCGCAGCACCAGAAAGACCCCCTGACCGAAAGCCAGGCCGACCAGGTTCGCGAGTACGGCGATCGCCCCAACGAGCGCGTCAAGCTTTATCTCAAGTTTGTCGAGGAGCGCGTTGTCGCCATCCGTGAGCTCTCTGCTGACAGTCACGAAAACAGCCGACCAGCCGAACTGCGAGCCAAGTTCGAGGAGTTCACCCGGCTTACGGACGAGCTCGCCGACAACATCGATACCTACACCGCCGCGCGTGCCGATGTTCGCAAAGCTCTCAAGGCAGTCTCCGAGGACAGCGCGAAGTGGCCTGAAGTCTTGCACAAGCCTCCGCCAGATCCCGCTTACGAGTTTGTAAGAAAGACAGCGCTGGACGCAGCGCTGACCACCAGCGACGACGTGAAGAAGCTGCTCGCGGAGCAGGAAGCCTACTTTGCCGCGCACAAGGATGAAGCGGGGAAGAATGGCAAAGCACCCTCCATGCCTGACCCCAAGTAGCCCACACACAGGGACGGCGAGCCGGCTGAGGCTTAGCTGCCAAGCTTGAGCAGCGCTGAGACGCACATCAGGCGATGCTCCAGGTGTCGCTCAAGCGACTGCATGGCAAACCGTCGCAGGTCGACCGCTCTTTGTCTCGGCCAGGCCTCTGCTAGAAAGGCACCTACCGGCTCGCGCAGCATGCGACGCGCGAGCTCACGCGATTCAGGCGCAAGTGCACTGCTGCCGAGTGGGCGATGCTGCTCACAGAAGAGGCCGTCGACCGAGGCAATCCACCACGCTGGCTCGCCTGGCGGACTCCGGCGCCCGCAGCTTGTACAGACCCCAAGGTCCGGCATCCAGCCCATCAGGCGCGTCATCCACAGCGCAAAGTAAGTGGCCGGCATCCACACACGGCCCTGCTGGGTCTCGGCCAGCACGCTCAGGACCAGTCGAAAGATCGCGTCTTGGGGATCGTTTTCCGGCAGCATCTCCTCGAGCACCTCGGCATAGAACGAGAGAGCCGCCACCCGCACGTAGTCCACTGGATCAGAGAGCGGGGAGCGCAGGATCTCGAGCGAATCGAGCCGGACCAGATCCTGTCGCGGGCGCACAACATAGTTGGCACGCACGTGGGTCATCGGCTCAAGAGCCCCGCCAAACCGCCTCCGCGAACGCGAAGCTGCTTTCGCCACGCCCTTGAGCTTGCCGGCGTCGCGGGTCAGCAGCGAGACGATCTGATCAGCCTCCTGCACGGGCCAGGTGCGGAGAACCACGGCTTCGGCCTGGTGAGCAATCACGTAGTTCTGAGCATAGAGCAGGCCGGCCCTTGCGAGTATGTAACGGTCGCGCTGCGAACCTTACGTGGAGTCGTAGCATGAATCACGCTCCACCCATAAGGACCCTGAATCGAGCGGATTACTTTCCTTAATCCACATGGCTTCTTTACGCCGAACGCAATTACCCTGTAGCGGATGTAAGAGCGCCACGTGAGTAAACGCGCCTGACCCAATAACCCTGCTTCCATTCCCAGAAGGAGATTCATGTCCACTGAACTGCGCAACTTCTTGTCCCTGACCTACGCCGAGCTGGAAGAGCTGAACCTTGAAGCCAAGAAGGACCGCAAGAACCGCGTGCCCGCCGAAGAGATCCGCGACAAACGACTGAAGTACCTGTCGGAGGAGAAGGGGATCAAGGCTGTTACCGTGCTCTTCAGCGACCTGGAAGGCCGGCTTCACATGCTCGACTACGACAAGAAGTTCCTGATCGGCAGCTATGACAACCTGACCTTTGATGGCAGCTCGATACGCGGCTTTACCGCCCAGCGTGAGAGCGATCTGCGTCTCGGCATTGACTGGGCCGCCTTTTACTGGCCGCCTGCTGACGTCTTCGGCTCGGGCAAGGTGCTGGTGTTTGGCGAGGTGATCGACAAACAGGGTGCGCCCTACACGGGCGACCTGCGCGGCGTGCTGAAAAGCTACGCGCAGAACCTGTTTGACAAGGAAGGCTACACGCTGAACGCGGCCAACGAGATCGAAGGCTTCCTGTTTGCCGGGCGCGATGCCGAGCGGCACTTCAACGAGGAAGGCGAGTTCACCTATGTCAACCAGGGCGGCTACTACCACTCGCTGCCTGGCGACCCGCTGCGTGATTTTATCGACCGTGCGGCCGAGGTGCAGCGCGCAATGGGTTTTGAGAACGAGAAGGATCACCCCGAGGTTGCGCCCTCGCAGTTCGAGATCAACTACAGCTATGGTGAGGTTGTTGCCGCTGCCGATCAAATCCAGCTGTACAAGCTGATCTGCAGGCAGATTGCCGACCAGATGGGCATGACCGCGTCCTTCTTGCCAAAGCCGGTTGTAGGGGTAAACGGTTCGGGCATGCACACCAATGTCTCGATTACGAAGGGCGGCAAAAACCTGATGTGGGATGCGGCTGGCGAGGAGAAGCTTTCCTCGTTTGGATGGGACTTCATCGACCGCATCCTCTCGGTCGGCAACGACATTTGCCTGCTGCTTAACTCGAGCGTGAACGCGTACCGCCGGCTGGACCCGCACTTTGAGGCGCCAAACCAGATCAAGGCTTCCGCTGTCGATCGCGGCTCGATGATCCGTGTCCCGATCGGCAATGAGAAGAGCGCCCGCGTTGAGGTGCGCTCGGTAGGTCCTGACGCGAACCCGTACCTGGTGCTCTACTCGATCTTCCGTTCGGGGCTAGAGGCGAGCAAGGCTTCGATCGAGAACCTGCGCCAGGCTTCGCGGTATCTGCCGGACAACATCTACACGGCGATCGAGGACTTCCGCGGCGCGGCGTGGATCACCACGCTCCTGGGCGAGGACGTCAAAGGCCGTTTTGCGGACTTGAAGCAGGGCTCAGCCGACCGCTGTCCGCGCCTGCTTGGTACGTTCGTCAAACCGAGCGAGGTGCAGTTCCACCACGAGGTCTACAACCAGTACCTCTGGAACGACTTCTAGGGACTGGCCGTCCGGGCGATGCCGCTTTACGGCGCAAACACCAAAGCCTCGACCACTCGGTCGAGGCTTTGGCGTTCTTATCCGTCGTGCCGGCGGCGAGAGGAGCACGCTCAAGAAGAAAGCAACATAGGAGGCCTGGTTCTGCTTAGGTGGCAGACACGCAGACTGAATGGTAAAGGCCGCGTCACCCGCGGCCTTTTGCCGGTACCAGGAGGTGACCTTACCGTCCGAAATGCGTGGAGTTCTTCTCTGCGAAGTGGGCCCACTTCTCCGGCAAGTCGTCGCCTGCGAAGATGGCCGACACCGGGCAGACCGGCACACACGCGCCGCAGTCAATGCACTCTACCGGATCGATGAACAGCTGCTCGACGCCGCTGTAATCCCCCTCGTCCTTCTTGGGGTGGATGCAGTCGACCGGGCAGGCATCAACGCAGGCACTATCCTTGGTGCCGATGCAGGGTTCAGCGATTACGTATGCCATTCCGAACGTTCTCCGATGCTTGGGTGTCAGGCTCTATTGTAGCAAGCGACCTGCAGGGGTGGAAGCCACGAGCGAATACGGTAGCAGCCTCGTCAAAGCCCGACTCGGCGCCTTGGCAAAGCTTAGCCCCTGCTGAGAGAAGGCAGCGGAGTGAGTCCTCGTCCCGCGAACAGATCGTCGAACACATGCAGCAGTTCCGGCTTCAGCAAACCATTGGTCGCCAGCACCTCTCGGCTATCGAGCTTGAACGGGGAGCCGTCAAAGCCGGTCACCGTGCCGCCTGCTTCCAGGACCAGCAGCACGCCTGCTGAGGTATCCCACGGGTTCAGGTTGAACTCCCAGTAGGCATCGATGCGCCCCGCTGCCGTGTAGGCCAGATCGAGCGCAGCCGAGCCGGCGCGGCGCACGCCGTGCGAGCGCAGCGTGATCTCGTGGTAGAAGTGCACATTCGGGTTCTTGTGGCGCGCGCGGCTTGGGAACCCGGTCGCCAGCAGCGACTGGCTCAGCACGGCGTTCTTTGACGCGTGCAGGCGCTTGCCGTTCAGGTATGCGCCTCTTCCCTGCTCGGCCACAAACAGCTCATCGCGCAGCGGATCATAGATGACGCCTGCCACCAGCGTGCCATCTTCATCGGCAGCAAGCCCCGCAGGACGATGCTCCAGGCCGAGGGAAACACAAAACGCAGGGAAGCCATGCGTAAAGTTGGTCGTCCCATCGAGCGGGTCCACATACCAGCGGTATTCGCGGTCGATGTGGTGCCTGGTGCCCTCTTCGCCGTAGATGCCATGCGCAGGAAAGTGTTCGCTGATGCGATCCAGGATCAGCTTTTCCGAGGTGCGGTCGGCCACGGTGACCAGGTCGACCTCTGTCTTGTACTCGGTCTCCACACCTTTGGCATAGAAGTCGCGCAGCAGTGCGCCGGCCTCGGTCGCGATTGCGGCAGCCTGCTCGACAAAGGTAAAGTTAACGCCTTCCGGCAGCTTGCTCATCGTGTCTCCGTCTCTTCCTTTGCGCTGTTGCCGTTGTTGACAGCTCCACCCTGGCCACTGCCTGCGGCTACGGACTCGGCCTTGCGCTGCGCAGTACGACGCTTGCTCTCATCCTTGCGCACCAGCTCGCTGATAGTGCGAATCTGCTGTTTGTAGATAAAAAGATTCGGCTTGCCGTCGCGGGTGAGGCGGATCATCGTGTCGTCGAAATATTCGATCCAGCCAAATACGATTTCCCCATCGCGCAGCTTTACATGCACAGGAACCTGCTTGTCGCTCAGGAAGCGCAGGTAAAGCGCCTCGTGCCCGGTCGCCCCCGGGGGCAGGCTCTTTTGCTTACGCCGCACGGTCTTGGCAGCCATGCTCGCTATTGTAGCGAACCAGGAGCGCCCCTAGGGCGTAACGGCCCGGTAGTAGCCGGTGCGGTAAAGCGCCGTGTAGTGCGACGCGGGGGCGATGCCGGTGAGCCCCACGCCAATCGAGTGGAAGGCCTGGCGCTGCGCTGCCAGAGTCTGCTGGCCGCCGGAGAGAGAGCGCGGGTAGTAGGCCAGCAGGTACTGCGTGCGCAGGTCGTCGGCAATCTTCCGAAAGGCCTCGGCTTGGTGCGTACTGTCGGCGTAGAAGTACTTGCCACCGGTTTCCTGGCTGAGCGTGATCATGGCGTGCTCCCCGCCTGTATCGCGCCCGGCATCCGCAGCAATCGGCACGTCGATGATGCTGTAGATCACTACCTCGCCTCGCTGCGCCTGTTCCAGCGCCTGCTGGTAGCTCACGCCCTCCACCGTGTTGCCGCCATCGGAGACAAGCACGAGCACCTTGCGCCCGGTCCGCGTAGCAAGACTCTCAGACGCGAGCGAGACAGCCGCAAAGAACGCGGTCGCGGGTCCGCGACCGAGCGAGCCGAGGCCGTGGTCAATGCGCTGCAGGCTGCTGGTAAAGGGCACCACCTCCCGCACGTCGGAGTTGAACTCGAAGAGCGACAGCTGGTCGACGGGGCGCAGCAGTGCATGCACAAAGTCACGCGCCGCGCGCTGCTCGATAGCAGAGTCCTTGTGCGTGCTGCCGCTGGTATCGATTGCCAGCACGAGTGAAAGCGGCACGCCGGACTGCTTCTCAAAGACGGCGATCGGCTGCGGATGTCCATCTTCTGTAACCATGAAGTTGTCACGGGTGAGGTTTGCGACGGGGCCGCCATTGGTATCTGTCACGGTGACAAATAGACTCACCAGACGCACCTGTACGCTGAGGGTGCTGGTTGGCTGCTGGGCGTAACCATATCCGGTCAGCGAAAGCAGGAGCACGAACCCTGCCCCGAGAGCATGGCGAGCGCAGCGCAGAGCATGCACACCTGGCGCAAAGCGGCGCGTCACCCCTGTACCCCGGGCGGCACGATCTCGGGTGGAAAGGGCTCACCGTCCGCCCATACTGCACCGTCAACAAAGTGTTCCTGCTTCCAGATCGGCACCGTCTTCTTGAGCGTGTCGATCAGCCATCGGCAAGCCTCAAAGGCCGCAGCACGGTGCGCCGAGGCAACGACGATCAGCACACTGGACTCGCCGATCTCAAGCCGTCCTAGGCGGTGCACGATCCTCACCTCCCGCACCGGGAAGCGCGTGAGCGCCTCGCCTGCGAGCGAGCCCATCTGTACGAGCGCCATCTCTTCGTAGCCCTCATAAAGAAGAAAGAGCGTCTGGCGTCCGCGCGTGTTGTTGCGCACCACTCCGTCAAAGGTGACCACGGCTCCATCCTCGCCCTCGCGGATACGGCTCAGGATCTCCTCGGTCGCGATACGCTCACGGGTGAGCCAGGCACGTTGGTCACCCAGACCGCCGCTCACCGGCGGCAGCAGGGCGACCTCGTCGCCTTCGTGCAGGCACGTGGTCGCCACGGCGTACTGCTGGTTAACCGCAATCGCCACACTGCTCCACAAGCGCCCAAGCGCTGGAAAGCAACGGCGGTAATGCTCGAGCACCGCGCCGGCTGTCGCGCTGTCCTCCAGCTCGAGCAGCTGCCCGGCCGGCAGAGTGTCCCGCAGCACCCCGAAGGAGAGAACCTGAACGCGCATATACCTCAGGATACCGGCTGTGACACAAAGGCCGCAGTCTGTTGGACGTACCGTGCAGGCTTCGGGCAATCTCCTGTGAGCCCTGGTGTTGGCCGCCGGTCGTCGAGCGCACGGGGCGGGGGCGTATGCTGTCTGCTGGCAAGCCGGCTTGACCTATGCCTACGAGCTGAAACTACCTTCCAAGTAAGATTGCAAGTTACTAAAGTGTCAGAACCAGGCCCATCCGCAGGCTCCGTGCGGGCCTGGTTGAGGTTGGCTGCGCGCGTGGCTTTTCGCAGGTATTTGTGACTTTTATGTGCATTGACAAACGCCATGGCCACCCGCAGAATCGGTAATCAGTCGCCGGCGAACCCCAGGCCCGCGACGCAACCCCCAGGAAGGCCCCACTCTCTTGCCCGCTCTGCTTGACACCCATCTCTCCAGCCTTGAGCTCGTGGCTCGCGGCAAGGTTCGCGACCTTTACGCGGTCGGCGAAGATCTGCTCATGGTGGCTACCGACCGCATCTCGGCCTTTGACCATGTGCTGGCGACAGGTATCCCGGGCAAAGGCAAGGTGCTCACCCAGCTCTCGCTTTTCTGGTTTGAGTTCCTGGAGCACGTGGTGCCGAACCACCTCATTCAATCCGAGGTAGACGCCTACCCGGTAGAGCTGGAGCCGTTCGCTGCAGAGCTGCGGGACCGCTCCTCGCTGGTGCGCCGGGCGCAGATGTTCCCGGTCGAGTGCGTGGTGCGAGGATACCTGTCCGGCTCAGGCTGGAAGGACTACCAGGCCACGGGCAGCCTGTGCGGAATCGCCCTCCCGCCCGGGCTGCAAGAGTCAGACCGCCTGCCCGAGCCGCTCTTTACGCCCGCATCCAAGAGTCAGCACGGCGAGCACGACGAAAACATCTCCTTTGCACGCATGGTGGAGCTGGTGGGCGAGGCAGATGCCGAGACACTGCGCCGGCTGAGCCTTGAGCTCTACAACAAGGCAGCCGAGCACGCGGAGCAGCGCGGGCTGATCCTGGCGGATACGAAGTTTGAGTTTGGCCGGATCGGGGACACAATCCTGCTGTGCGATGAGGCGCTTACGCCCGATTCCTCCCGCTATTGGCCGCGCGAGGGGTATGCCCCCGGCGGCGCGCAGGCCTCCTTTGACAAGCAGTTTGTGCGGGATTACCTCGAGACCGTCGGCTGGAACAAGCAGTCGCCCGCGCCAGCCCTGCCAGACCACGTAGTGGCAAGAACGCAGGACAAGTATCTGGAAGCGTATCGTCTGCTGACGGGCAGGACGCTTTCGCTGTAGCGGTACCGAGAGAGGCGCGAGCACGTGGTGTGGATCGACTGGTGTATCGCCGCGGTCATGCTGCTGTCGGTGGTCAACGCGGCACGCAAAGGATTTTTCGTTGAGACGTTCTCGCTGGCAGGTATTGTGTTGGGTCTGTTGCTGGCGAGCTGGAACTACCGCAGGGTGCTGCCCTGGTTTGTAGGTTGGCTACAGCCGAGGGCGCTTGCCGAGGCAGCTGCGTTCCTGGCCATCGCCATCGGGGTGATGGTTGTGGCCGGGCTGCTGGGCCGGCTGATCCGCTGGTCGGCGCGGTCGATCGGGCTGGGCTGGGCTGACCGGCTGCTGGGCGCAGGCTTCGGGCTGGTGAAGGGGGCAGTGCTGGTCACACTGGGGGTGATGGCGCTCGCAGCCTTCTGGCCGGATGCTCCCTGGCTAAGAGGGTCGCAGCTGGCGCCGTACTTTTTGTCAGCTGCCAGAGGAACCACGGTGGTGACGCCGTCCTCGCTCGGTGAGCGGGTTCGGCACGGAGTAAGGCTCCTGTATGAACAGGAACAGGGCTGGCTGCAGAGCCCCGATCCGGGCAAGCGGTAGCGCAGGCGGCGGGGCGAAAGCAAGTACTGGAAAGAGGCTAGTGTGAAGCGTGAACTCGATACCCTGGTGGCGCAGATGTATGCCGGCGGCATTACCTACACGGAAGCGGTGCGCGAATTCAAGAAGCGCTTCCTCCTGGAAGTGCTCTCGCACCACCGCGGAAACCAGTGCAAGGCTGCCAAGAACCTGGGAGTGCATCGCAACACGCTCAGCCGCATGATTACCGAGCTGGAGATCAATCCGACGGAAATCCGCATGGGACTCAAACGTCCGGTGCGTAGCGAACGTCCATTGTTTGAGGTCAAGCACGGCGTCCGGTAACCTTTGCCACGGGCGCTGTCTGCTTTACCCTTGAGCCTATGAGCGCCCCGACACCCACGCAAGCCCTGCCTTCTCCTTGCCGCCTGCAGGGCACCAACCCGCTCGCGAAGACGGCCGGGGTGCGTTAGCTGTGGGCCTTCGATCCTGTTTGGGGCGGGCGCGCCTCCTGAGCTGTCCCCTCAGTCGTCCTCTGTGCTGGCTCCTGATCTGCTTTTTTGGCTTGTCCCCTGGCAGGCAGGCGGTGGCTGCCCAGGCTGCTTCCGCCTCGACGTCTGCAAAACAGGAAGCCAAGCCACCTCAGGCCCTGCCTGATGCTCACGCACGTGCGCAGGCTCAGCAAGCGTATGCGGAAGGGGCGAAGGCGATTGAGCACCATGACCTCCCTCGGGCAATCGACCGCTTCACACGTGCCGCCACGCTTGACCCCACCAACACCGACTACTCAGCGGCGCGCACCGTTGCGCAGCAGAATCAGGTCACGCAGCTCGTACAGCAGGCTGAGAAAGCCAGGATGCAGGGCGACAACGCCGCGTGGCGTGCACGCCTGACCGAGGCTGCGAACCTCGACGCCCAAAGCTCTGTACACAATCCCATGATTGCCCAGCACATGGGCGAGCTGGAAGACTTTGCCCGTGACCTGGCGCCACGCGAAGCCGTGCTTGGCTCGGGCAAAGACGATGCCGCTACCCTGGGCAACATGGTTGCGCTCGAGCCGCGGCAGGTGCCAGCTCAGAGCTTCCACCTCTACGAGCCGCGCGACCAGGTCATGCGCAAGGTGCTGGAGGCTTTCGGCGTCGTCGCTTCGATTGATAAATCACTCACGCCCGGCGCGCCGGGCGATACGCGCGTGCGCTTTGACCAGGATGACGCGACGTTTGACCAGGCCCGGCAGGCGGCGGAGCTCGCGACAAACACGTTCACAGTCCCTCTTGATCCGCACCGGGCCCTGATTGCGCTCGATACAAAAGAAAACCGAACCGCCTACGAGCGGCTGGGCGAGGAGACCGTCTACCTGCCGGGGCTTACCTCGACCGAAATGAGCGATGTCGGCAACATCGCGCGCAATGTTTTTGAGGCGCAGCAGGCCAGCATCAACGAGGGCGCGCACACCATGGTGATCCGCGCTCCCCAGTCCAAGCTCAAACCGCTAAACCTGATGCTGACCGACCTGCTCGAAGGCCGAAGTGAGGTCCTGCTCGACTTGCATGTGTACGAGGTCTCGCGCATGCGCGATGTGAGCGAGGGCGCGGAGCTGCCGAGCTCGAGCAACATCTTCAACGTGACGTCGGAAGTAGATAGGCTGATCAGCGCGAATCCATCGCTGGTGCAGCAGATCATTGCGAGCGGCCTGGCGACACCGGGCAACTATGAAGAGATCGCGCTCGCGCTGGTGCTCTCAGGCCAGGCCGGCAGCACCCTGCTCTCGCAGCCCTTTGCAGTCTTTGGCGGCGGCCTCACGACGACGGGTCTTACACTGAGCCAGGCCGCCGCGAACCTGACGCTGAACGTCTCGGACACCCGCATCCTGGACCAGGTGCAGCTACGCCTGCTTGACCAGGAAGAGGGCACGGTGCGCGTCGGCGAGCGCTACCCGATCGTGACCTCGTCCTACTCAAACCTGGCGACTGGCTCAACCAGCATTGCCGGTATCTCCTCGGCCGGACTCTCGAATACGCTGGCCAACCTCGGCATCAATCTCTCATCGCTTAGCAGCTCCGCCGCGGCGACCGTCCCGCAGGTGCAGTATCAGGATCTCGGATTAACGCTCCACGCCACTTCGCGCGTGCAGCAGGAGCAGGATGTGTCCTTGAAGCTGGACCTGCAGCTGACCTCGCTTGCCGGGTCGACGCTGAACGGCAATCCGGTGCTCAACAGCAGGCAGTACCAGTCGATCATCACGCTCAAGCCCGGCGAGAAGGCGCTGCTGGTGAGCTCGTTGAACACACAGGAGTCGGCGGCGCTGATCGGGCTGCCGTTTTTAAGCGAGATTCCGGGCTTCCGCTTCGGGACCAACGAAACGATCAGCAAGCTGCGGACGAGCCTGGTGATCGCGATCACCCCGCGCGTGGTGCGGATGAGCCATCGCACCGGGGCGAGCCACATGGTGCTGATCCCGCAGCACTCGTGAGGCTGTTTCGCGCTCCTGTTTCGGCGCCTGGTGTGAGGCGATCAGGGAGTGCGCAACCCGACGCCGTTCGACCAGCGAACTTACTTGT
>CAZZYO010000004.1:38235-67695 GCA_964658255.1 Candidatus Babeliales bacterium | reverse complement strand
CTTGTCTACACTCTTGTCCGGGCTCTCATCCAGGCTGAACTGGTACGCAACGATCTGCTTGACCTGCTCATACGCCAGGCCGCCAAGAGGCACGCTGCGGCCATTGACGAAGAGCGTCGGCGTCTGGTTTACGTCGAGCTCCTGGCCGAGCTTGAGCGAAGCATCGACAGCAGCTTTTGACTCGGCGCTGGTCGAGCAGGCCGCAATCCTGGCTGCGTCTGCGCCTGCCTTGGTCGCAGCCTCGTTCAGGGCAAGCGTCGAGGTCTCGGGCGTGAGCTGGGCCTGGTTCGCGTAGATTGCCTCAGCGAACTGGAAGAAGGCTGCGTCCCCTTTTTGCTGGGCAACACAGGCGCCGTAGGCAGCAGCCTTGTAGGCCTCGGTATGGATGGAGACCAGCGGAAAGTTTTCGTAGACAAAGTGTGCCTGCGGGAAGTCGAGCAGCAGCCTGGCAATGGTCGGCTGCACCTCTTTGCAGTGCGGGCATTCGAAATCAGCAAACTCCACCAGCAGCATGGACTTGCTCGCAGCGCCGCGCGCCGGACCGGCAATCCCGCTCTGCAGCACCCGCCGGCGAGCGTTGAAGGGATGGGCGCCAAAAGGCAGTATTTCATTCGAGATCAGGTGGTTGCCATCAGGCGTGGTGAAGAAGACCAGTGAACCAGTCTGCTGCGGGTTCGACCGTTGCGCAGCAAGGACGGTGACCTTGCTGATGCCGGGTGCGTCGGTCTTCTGGATCGCCTGGACCTGCCAAATGCGGTCGTTGTCATAACCCCAGGTCTGGCGCAGGAAAGCCTCGACCGTCTCACGCGTGGGCGCGGCCGCGGTAAAGTTGCGCGGGTCTGCCGGAGCAAACTGCGGCGCTGCGGCAACGGCAGGACCAGGCTGCGGCGTGGGCGCGGCAGGAACCTCCTGAGTGGCTTGCGCGAGAGCGGAGAAGGAGATTGCAACCGCGACGGTTACAGCTACTAAAAGCGAGCGAAGTGGCATACCTGGAGTTTTCCTCAAAAGGTCAACGATTGCAGAACGGGTCACACCTGTACCTTCACCGCGATGGGAAACCGCCGGCCCATCCCGAAGGCCTTGGGCGTGACCTTGAGCACGGGCGCGGCCTGCTGCCGCTTGTACTCGGACCGTTCAATCATCTTGACGACCGAGCAAACTACATCGAGCGCGAGGCCGGAATCCTGGGCGATCTTTTCCGGCGTCTCATAGCGTTCCACGTATGCGGCGACCACCGGGTCAAGACGCGCGTAGTCAAGCAGCGAGTCCGAATCCAGCTGCCCTGGCCGCAGTTCAGCCGAAGGCGGCTTGTTGAGGATCGCATACGGGATGATTTCGCGCTCTCGATTCACGTAATGGCAGAGGTCGTAGACCCGCGTCTTGAGCAAATCGCCGATCACCGCGAGCGCGCCCACCATGTCGCCGTAGAGCGTGCAGTAACCGGTCGCCATCTCGCTCTTGTTGCCGGTGGTGAGCACCAGCGCGTTGAACTTATTGGATAGCGCCATGAGCAGGTTGCCGCGGATGCGTGCCTGCAAATTCTCTTCTGTCAGATCAGGCGCGAGTCCTGCGAACAAGCCACTGAGCGCCTGCGAAGTTTCAAGAAATATCTCCGAGATCGGCAGCAGCTCAAAACGCACCCCGAGATTGACAGCCAATGTGCGGCTGTCATCAATGGAGCCCTGCGAGGAGTAGGGGCTGGGCATGCCGACGCCCATCACGTTCTTAGGCCCGACCGCGTCAGCGGCGATTGCGGCAACGAGCGCCGAGTCGATGCCCCCGCTCAGCCCGATCAACACTTTCTTGAAGCCGCACTTGCGCACGTAGTCGCGGGTGCCGAGCACAAGCGCGGCATAGGTCATCGCGTTCTCGTCCCCAAGCAGCAGACGTGGCTGGGCGCGCATGTCACCGCGGCCAGTTGTGGTGTCAAAGTAAATCAAGTCTTCTTCAGCCGAGAGTCCGCGCGCTGCAACCTCGCCATCGCGACCGATAGCAAGGCTCGATCCGTCGAAGATCAGGCTGTCATTGCCGCCGACCTGGTTGACCATCAGCACGGGCACCCTGTAGCGGCGCGCGATCGCAGCAAGCATCTGCTCACGGGTAGCGCGCTTGTCCTGCCAGTAGGGCGAGGCAGAGATGTTCAGGATCAGGCTCGCACCCTGCCGCATCAGGTCTTCGATCGGGTCGATACCATAGCGGCGTGTCTGCCAGAAACTCTTGTCGTTCCAGGCGTCTTCGCAGATGGTGAGCGCGACACGCTCGCCGCATATCTCAACGACGTGCTGCTCGTCAGCAGGAGCGAAATAGCGCTGCTCGTCAAAGACGTCATAGAACGGCAGCAGGCGCTTGGTCTGGATGAAGTCAACGCGACCCTCGCGCAGCAGCGCAGCCGAGTTCTGTACGTGCCTGCCGGTCTGCTCGGCAGCGGGTGCGACAAAGCCACAAATCACAGCTATGCCAAGCGCTGCCGCTGCCTGTGCAATCTCTGCAATCACCTGTTGCGAGCGCGCGACAAACGCAGGCTTCTCAAGCAGATCAGCAGGCGGGTACCCCGCCACAGCAAGCTCCGGAAAGACGACCAGGTCGGCGCCGCCCTCTGCTGCACGGCGGGTGAAATCAAGAATAAGCTGCGTGTTTCCGGTGAAGTCACCGACGGTAGGATTGATCTGAGCCAGCGCTATCTTCACCTCACAAGTGTACCAAGCGGGCTTCGAGCTAAGCCGGCAGCACCAGCTCATCCAGCTCCAGAAACTGGCACAGAATTTCATCCTTTGAAGCTTTCATCTCATCCATTGTCCCGAAGAAGCGCGCCTTGCCTTCATGCAGAAAAAGTACGCGGTTGGCCAGCTTCTGCGCGAAGCGCATGTCGTGGGTGACGACAATGGAGGTGAGGTGAAGCTGGTGCTTGAGCTTCTGGATCAGGTCGCCGAGGCGCTTGGCGATCAGAGGGTCAACCATGGTCGTCGGCTCGTCGTACAGAATGGCTTTAGGCTGCGCGGCAAGCGCTCGTGCAATCGCAACAGAGCGCTTCATGCCCGTCGACAGATCCGCGGGAGTAAGCTCCGACATCGCACCTACACCCACCATATCGAGTAGGCCGGTGACGATCTGCTGGATCTGGTCTTCGGCCAGGTCAGGGTTGTCGCGCAGAGGAAACGCGACATTTTCCCGCACGCTGAGCGAATCAAACAGCGCGCCGTTCTGAAAGACCATGGTGACCTTCTTGCGAATGCCCTGCATGTGGTCTTCGTCGTAGCCGCAGATATTCTCGCCGGCCACGGTGATTGTGCCCGAGTCAGGCTTGAGGAAACCCATGATCTGCTGCAGGGAGACCGACTTGCCGACGCCCGAACGGCCCAGGATGCAGAGCGTCTCGCCTTCGTTGACAAAAAAGCTTACGTCATCGAGCACCGTCGGGCCGTTGTTGAAGGACTTCGAGACGTGGTCGAAGGCAATGTAGGGCTTCTCAGGCTCGGCGGCTGCCTGGTTTCGAGGAGTGCCCTGCTGCTCGGCCTCCGCCTGCTCTTCGGCAACACTTTCGGGGACGGGCTCGTCGGCAAGCCTCTCGATGTACTGGAAGCTTTCCGGCAGCTCCTCGTGGTGCTCCGGGGCGCCCTGCGCGGACTGGCTTGCGCTGTCTGCCTCCAGATCTGTCGGGTGCGGACTGTGCGCGTTGAAGTCGATCGCTTTCTCGTCTTCGCTCATCTTGGCTCAAGCTTAGTGGATGTGCGCGGTCCCGTGCACGCTTTCCGCCTCCGTTCCCCGCCCACTCGTAAGCGACGCCAGGTCCTCTGGCCTGTTGACGTTCGCGAACCAGCGGTGCGCAGGCAGTTCCGTGTAGGTCCTGCCGCTGGCAGCCAGCACCGCTTCTATAGCAAAGACGTCCCGCTGGTCCCCGCGGGCAAGCGCTTCAATCACGCGCATGACCTTGTACTCGCCGGCTGACAGCGCGGCGCTGATGCCCGGCAACAGATCACGCCGATACACCGCGCAGAGCGGTTGCGCCCGGCCGCCGAGCATCGGCACCGTCGCCTGCGCGCCGGTACAGGCAGCTCGGTCAAGCAGCAGGCGGAGGAAGGCAGGTGGCAGCAGTGGAAGATCGACCGGCACGAACAGCACATGTTGCCGAGCCGAGTAGGCCAGCGCAGCCTCGATCCCGCTTATCGGGCCACACCCAGGATGCAGGTCTGGGAGTACCGGTGCATACACCGCGAGGTCTGCCCGTGAGCCTGCAATCACCGGCCCACAGCCAGCAGCCCGCAACGCGTCCAGTGCATGCTCGATCAGAGGTTTACCCTTGAACGGCAACAACGCCTTGTCGCGCCCCATGCGCGTGCTTTGCCCACCGGCGAGCACGCAACCGAGTGGCCCCTGGTTCATGCCGGGCGAAGCTCGGCGAGCGTGGTGAAGTAGCGGATGATGGACTCGATGCCGCGATGAAAGTTCTCGAGCTTGAACTTTTCGTTCGGCGCGTGCAGGTTGTCATCCGGCAAGCCGAAGCCCATCATTACGGTCGGGATCCTCAGGTGGCGCGCGAAGTCGCCCACGATGGGAATCGAGCCGCCGGAGCGGATGAAGACTGTCTCCCTGCCCCAGGTCTCGGTCAGCGAACGCGCAGCGGCCTGGATGTACGGACTGGCAGTGCCGACCACGATCGGCTCTCCTGAGTGGATTAGCCGAACGTCGAGCGTGACCCCCTTCGGCGCGAGCGAGAGCACGTACTCCCGGTAGCGAGCAAAGGTCGCCTCCGCGGTCATCCTCGGCACCAGCCGCATGGACACCTTGGCCACAGCCCGGGCTGGGATCACCGTCTTTGCGCCCGCACCGATGAAGCCGCCTGGCATGCCGTGAACGTCAAGCGTAGGCCGGGCCCAGGTACGCTCGAGCACGCTGTAGCCGGGCTCGCCCGTCAGCTCACTGCTGCCAACCTCCGTCTCTCGGTAGTGCTCTTCCTCAAAGGGCAGCGCGGCCCAGGCGGCCAGTTCGTCAGCAGAGGGCGCGTCGAGCTCCTCGTAGAAGCCGGGGATGCGCACGCGGCCATCCGCATCCTTGAGCTGCGCGATCACCTGGGCCAGAGCGACGAACGGGTTCGGCGCGGCCCCGCCGTACATGCCGGAATGAAGATCAGTCCTGGCGCCGCGCGCTTCTATCTCGGTGTAGATCATTCCCCGCAGGCCGACGCACAGGGTCGGCAGTCCGGGCGCGAACATCTCTGTATCTGAGACCAGGGCGAAGTCAGCCTTGAGCCGCTCCGGCTGCTGGGCCACGAAGCGGGCGATCGACTCGCCGCCTACCTCTTCCTCCCCTTCAAGGATGACGCGCACGTTGACCGGCAGCCCGCCGGTCGCGCTCAGCAGCGACTCCAGCGCCTTAAGGTGCATATACATCTGACCTTTGTCGTCAACCGCTCCGCGCGCGTACAGGTTGCCATCGCGCTCATCGGGCTCAAAAGGAGCGCTCAACCACTCGTCGAGCGGCTCGGCAGGCTGCACATCGTAGTGGCCGTAGCAGAGCACCGTGGGCCTGGAGGTACCGTCAGCGGATGCAGGCGCATGGAGCCAGTCGCCGTAGACCAGAGGGTGGCCAACGCCACCAGACTCGTTTGCAACCTCGATCAGCTCTACATGTTCGAGGCCTATCCGGGTCAGCTCGGCCGCGAGCAGCTCGGCCGCCTGGCGCACGTCTTTCCGGTGCTCCGGCGCGGTTGAAACAGAAGGGATACGGAGCAGCGCCTTCAGTTCATCGAGGAAGCGAGAGGCGTTCTCGTGCGCGTACGCGAGCGCGGCGTCTGACATGGAACGGCAGCCCTTTCACAGTAAAGATGCGGCAGAATGACCAAACCGGCGCTCGACAGGCGAGGAGCAGAGATGTAGGATCGCGACCAGTAGCCTCCCTGGGCCGCCTGGAGCTCTTTCCCGTCAGCGTTCTCCCAGCTTAGTAGCGTGGCACGGACGGGTCGACGGTAGCCGTCCAGCCATCCACGCCCCCACTCAACGACTGCGCGTGCTCGAAACCCTGGTTGCGCAGCCATACAGCCACGTTTAATGAGCGCATACCATGATGGCAGATGGTGATGATATGGGCCTCCGGATCGAGCTCCTGGTTGGCGCGTCCGGGCACGTCACCCATCGGCATCAACAGGCTGCCTTCAATGCGCGCAGTGTCAAACTCCCATGGCTCCCGCACGTCTAACAGAACGAGTGGGTCGCCCTGGTTGCGTAAACGTTGAAGCTCGTAGGGTGAGATCTCGTAATCCATAGGGCCAGAATACACGGACGTGAGCGTGGGGCTCCCCGCCAGCGCGCTATCATTAGCTTGTAGAAGATAAGTTTCCAACGGCCTCTAAGATGCTGCGATTCCCTCCTGGTTTGTCGCGTCTTGCAGCCTCGCTATCTACTTTTTCCGAGATGTGAAAGGGTGGTTCTCCTTCGTGTTACAGACCAGCACAGCATCGACCTCGCCTATCCCCGGGTACAGCACGCCTCGCAAAACGACAGGTCAGGAGCGCGTCCTGATTGTGGAAGATGAGATACACGCGTTGATGGGCCTGGCAGAACTGGTCTCCTCCTGGGGTTACGCCACGGAGACTGCCTCGGACGGTATCGAAGCACTCGAAAAGCTGGAGGACTGGGACGCGGGCATCATCGTGACCGATCTGAAGATGCCGCGCATGGATGGCATCCAGCTGGCCACGCGGCTGCTTGAGTCGCGCCACAACTATATCGTGGTACTGCTGACGGCCCAAGGCTCGATCGAGTCAGCCGTGGAAGCGATGAAGGTAGGCGCCTATGACTTCATCCAGAAGCCTGTGGAGGCAACGCGGCTAAGGATCGTGCTCTCAAACGCGGTGCGACAGCGCGAAACTGAGCGCCAGCTGGAGGCGACGCGTCGCAAGCTGCGCGATACCGGCGTGCTCGGATCACTCGTCGGCTCGTCGAAGGCGATGCGCGCGGTCTTCTCGCTCGTCGAGCAGGTTGCGCCCAGCAATGTCTCTGTGCTGATCACTGGCGAAAGCGGTACAGGTAAGGAGCTTGTTGCCCGCACGCTGCACCAGCTTAGTCCCCGCGAGACGCACCCTTTTGTCGCAGTAAACTGTGCCGCAATCCCTGAAACGCTGATCGAGAGCGAGATCTTTGGCCATGAGAAGGGCGCCTTCACGGGCGCGCTGGAACGGCGGGCGGGCTGCTTCGAGCTCGCCGAGGAAGGTACCCTGCTGCTCGACGAGATTGGCGAGATGCCGGTCGGCACGCAGGCCAAGCTGCTGCGCGTGCTTGAGGATCGCAAGGTTCGCCGCCTGGGCTCAAAGACCGAGTCACCGGTCGACGTGCGGGTTATCGCGGCAACCAATAAGAACCCTGAGGCGGCGGTCGACAGTGGCCTGCTGCGGGCAGACCTCTATTACCGTCTCAATGTCTTCAACATCCACATGCCGCCCTTGCGGGAGCACAAGGAAGATATTCCTGCACTGGCTGACTCGATGATCGTGGACATGAACCTAAAGCATGGGCGCCAGGTACCTGGGGTCGATGCCGCAATGCTTGCGCGGTTGATGCAATATGACTGGCCGGGCAACGCACGCGAGTTGCGTAATACGATTGAGCGCGCCGTGATCCTGTGCGGAGATGGCCCGGTTGGCGCACAGCATCTGCCACCGGGTTTCGGGTCCCGCGGGGTAGAGCCAGTGCAGGTTGACCCGGCAACCAGCGTCAAGCTTGAGGTAGGCACGACGGTTGGTGAAGCAGAGCGGCTGCTTATCGTTAAGACGCTGGCTTCGACCAACAACAACAAGACCCGCGCGGCCGAGATCCTGGGGATTAGCCTGAAGACGCTGCACAACAAGCTGAAGGCCTACAGTCACGTCCGCCTGCGCTCCCGGGCCTAGGCAGACGCACGGTAGTTCCTGGCCAGGGGCGTGCTCTGGGAAGCGCACCAGCGTATCAGCACACCCATGGGGCGCTGCGCTACGTAGTTGGAGGTAGCGCACCCTTGCGCATACGAACGTGTGCATGCGATTGTATTTCGTGCGCAGGGTGTTGCACAGTTGCGGGTGCCAGGTCGTAAGCGGCAACCCGGAGGGCAGCGCGAGTCGCGTCCTGTATATGCTTATGCCGCACGCCTCTGCTATCGCAGGTAGCGAGCGACCGTCAGCCGTCTTCGTCGAATCGTCGAGAAGGGTTCAAGCAGCGATCCATGCGCCTCAAGACAAAGCTCGTGCTCATCATCACCGGGCTCGTCTTCCTGCTCGTCTCCATCGTCTCGTTCCTCTATCTCAGTCTCTCGCTGCAGCAGAACGTCGATCAGAACTACCTTTCAAGCGACATCGTGGCGCACCAGGTGCTCTTCGCGACACGCCAGGCTATCGAGGAGGGTGTGCGTGAGCACGGCATCAACCCGGCGGCTGGTCGTGAGGAGCTTCGCGAGCAACTCTCCCACGTTCTGAGCAGCGATGACGGACTCAGTGCCCTGCTCGACTCTGTCATCAGCTACTCGCCGACCGTCTACGACATCACCATTGCCGATAGCCAGGGCCGGGTACTGCTTAGTACCGATCCGGCGCTGGCCAGCAGGTCGCTGCCCTACCGGCCGAAGTACGCGACCCTGCGCTTCCGCTCGCCCTTCAAGGTCATTGGCGTGGTGACCGGGCACCCCAGGGTCTACGATGTGCCGGTGATGCTTGAGCGCAACGGCCAGCCTTTTGCCACGGTGCACGTTGGTATCCGGACCACTTTTCTGCTGCAGGTCTTCAGACCCTGGCTGCTCGAGACCTTCACCTTCATAGGAGCCTCGATCCTGACCTCGCTGGTGCTGGCCGCGCTCGTTGCCAACCTGGCGCTCAGCCCGATTGAGCAGATCAGCAAGCGTCTTGATGCGCTCTCACACGACAAGGCCGAGGATCAGGGTCATGCCCCGGCGCGGGATGCGGTGGTCCAGGTCTCAAACAAGATCGAACGCATCGGCCAGCGCATGCGCAACGTGGAGGAAGTTTTCTCCGCACTGAAAGAGAACCTCGACTCGATCCTCTTGAACCTGCAGGATGGCGTGATGCTGTTTACCCGTGACCTGCGGGTGGTCCTGGTTTCAAGCTCCGTCGAACGCTTCCTTGGCACCGACCGCGAGCAGTTGCTGGGTGCAAGTGTCACCGAAATCTTTGACCGGAACACCATCCTGGGCGCTCTGGTACTCGATGCTTTTGATCGTGGCGCTTCCATTCCACAGGCCGAGGTAAAGACCGAGACTGGACGGCGGCTGGAGATTGGACTGGAACTGATTCAAAATCAGCGGGACGCGGGCCGTAGTGCGAAGGCCGACGAGACGCTGGGCGCCTTGCTGACCATGCACGACCTGGAGTCAGTCCGGGAGATAGAAGATGAGCTTGAAATCTCGCACCGGCTTGCCGCCATCGGCCGGCTTACCTCGGGCGTAGGACACGAGGTCAAGAATCCCATCAATGCAATTGTTGTACACCTGGAGCTGATGCGGACCAAGTTGAGCGGCGACGAGGCCCCGGCGTTGCGGCACCTGAACGTTATCCAGAGTGAAATTCAGCGGCTTGACCGGGTAGTCCAGACGCTGGTTGATTTCTCCCGGCCTGTCGAACCGCGCATGCAGGAGCAGGACCTTCGCCAGGTGGTGACAAGCGTGCTGCAGTTGGCCTCGGCCGAGCTTGCCACGCGTGCTGTTACGGTGGTGAGCCAACTGCCCGAGCGCAGCGTCACCGTAAAAGTAGACACGGACATGATGCGCCAGGCGCTGCTGAATATCGTGCTGAATGGCGCCCAGGCGATGCCGCATGGCGGCAACCTGATCCTGGATCTAGCCGAGGACGCGCGTTTTGCTGTGCTGACGGTGCGCGACGAGGGTGAGGGCATCCCGCCAGAGGTTCTGCCACGCATCTTTGATCTTTACTTCACAACAAGGAAAAATGGCAGCGGGATCGGCCTTTCGATGACCTACCGCATCGTACAGTTGCATTCGGGTGTGGTTGACGTAGCGTCCGAAGTGGGAAGTGGCACAGCCTTTACGATTCGGATCCCTTCGTCGCACGGCAGCGCGGAGTCGCGCCATCGTGGCGGACAGGGAACACAAACAGCTGCCGCTGGTGCGGTGGGAATGCAGGGGGTCCGCGCTCAATGAACCCGGCACGCCTCTCTTTCGCGATCCTGATGCTGGCCTACCTGCTGACGGGCTGCCGGCACAAGATAGTCCCGGCGCCGGCGCCAGTGGTGACCGCACCGCCGCTTCCGCCCTCCTCCATGACCCATACCCAGTCGCTGCCGCCTGTTCCGCAGCCGGGGCCTCCCAAGGCCGGGCCGCCGGGCTCAGACAAGCAGACGGCCGAAGAGCAGCCGGCCCCGGCACCGAAGCCTACGCACCGCACCAGGAAACACGCGCCTGCAGCGGATGCCACCACGGCTGCGACCGCCACGACCACAGCCAATCAGGCCGCTACGCCTACTCCGACGGCAGCACAGGTGAACGCGCCCTCGAGCTCTCCCAAAGCACCCGAGCCTTCGCTTGGTCAGCTCTCCGCAGGCAGCGGGGCTGACAGCCACGAACGTGCCGCGATGACCGATGAGATACACACGCAGGAACTGCGGCTGAATGCCATCAAGCATCCCCTGAGCAGCGAATCAGAAGCCATCACACTGCAGGTCAAGGCATTCTTGACCAAAGCCCGGCAAGCTGCCACCGAGAACGATCTGGACGGGGCGAGAACGCTGACCATGAAAGCCAAAGTGCTGCTCGATGAGCTCTCCAGCTCGTGAACAATCGAGGCTGGTCAGAGTCGTCTCTCTCGCTGCATGATATTTCCATGCGAGTACTGGTGATTGAGGATGAAGTTCGCGTTGCGGCCAATGTCGCGATGGCACTGCGCGAGACGCAGGGCATCGCTGTGGACATTGCCGATGACGGCGATATGGGAGCGCACCTGGCCTGTTCAGGCCACTATGATGCCGTGGTGCTGGACCTGATGCTGCCAAAGCTGAACGGCATGGGCGTGCTCAAACGCGTGCGTGCTCGCGGCCTGCGCACCCCGGTGCTGGTGCTGACAGCGAAAGATGAAACTGGCTCGGTGATAGAGCTGCTGAATGCCGGCGCCGACGACTACCTGGCCAAGCCTTTTGACCTGGGTGAGTTGCTCGCACGCGTCAAGGCGCTGATTCGTCGTGGCAAGGGCGTTGCCTCGCCACTCCTGTCTCTGCAGGACATTGAGCTCAACAGCCTGAACCAGAGCGTACGCCGCGCCGGCCGGCGGATCGATCTCTCGCCGATGGAGTATCGCATCCTCGAGTACCTGATGCATCATCCCGACCGGGTCGTCTCCAAGCGCGAACTGCTGGAGCACCTGTATGACTACAACTGGGAGCGCCACTCCAATGTAATCGAGGCGCACATCTCAAACCTGCGCCGCAAGCTGAGCGCAGATGGCCCCATGCCGTTCCTCGAAACACTGCGTGGGCGTGGGTACCGGCTGGTGCCTTCGGAAGATGGCGCGGCAGCAGTAGCCGAACTACCCGAGCCTGCCGAGTCGCTGCCCTGATGGCGACGCACTCGATCGCTCGCCGGGTGATGGCGCTCTTCGTGCTGGCCGAAGTGCTGATGGCGCTCGCGATGACGGGCTTCGTGTTTGTTTACGAGCGGCACACGCACTTTCACTCCTTTGACGTGGCACTCCACGGCCGCGCCGAAATGTTGCTCGGTGCTGTGGTTGACGCCGAAGACACCGAAGATCGCGTCGTGCTCGACATGGAAGGCATTCACCTGCCGGAGCACGATGTATACGAGGTGTGGGACAACGGGCAGACGCTGCTTGGACGCACCGTGGGCTGGTCGGCTCCTGCGGCTCTCCGTGCTTCGTCTCGCAATGGGGAGCATATAGAAGTACGGGGCAGAGACTACCGCGCGGTGCGCGTGAGCGGGTTGCGTCGCGTGGATCCTGATGCAAGCAGCGTTCTGCATTCAATCGTGGTGTACTACGCCGCGCCTGTGTGGCCGGTATGGACACCCGTCTTGGACGCAGTGCGTGCGTTTGCCCTCGCCAGCGCCGTGTTGGTCGCGCTCAGCTCTCTGCTCGTCATGATCTTTCTGCGCCGAAGCATGCAGCCGCTCCAGCTGCTCGCCAGCCAGGCAGCGGCAATCTCCAGCAGCCACTGGAAATTTGCACCACCCGAGCACGCGCGCCAGACAAGAGAGCTGGCGCCGCTGACCCTGGCGCTCGAAGATCTGGTTGCACGTCTTCAAATCGCCTTCACACAGCAACGGCAGTTTGTCAGTGATTCCGCGCACGAGTTGAAGACTGCGATCACGGTCATCAAGTCATCGCTGCAGCTGTTGGAGCTGCGCCCGCGCAATGCAGAAGAGTACCAGGCAGGCGTGACCACGAGCCTTGAGGATTGCGGGCGCATGGAAGAACTTGTGCAGCGCATGCTAACGCTTGCACGCGTTGAAGAAGGCGACGCCACCTCATTCGAACGTCCCATGCCGATCGACCTCGATGCGGGTATTCGCACGGCACTGGCCTTTGTCGCTCCTTTAGGTGCCGTGCGGGAGGTGCGCTTTGAGTATCTAGAGGGGGCACGACTGTATGCCGCCATCTTGCCCGATGACTGGACCATGCTCATTGGCAACCTGCTGACGAACGCCTTGCAGCATAGCCCTGCCGGTTCGCGCATCCGGGTGGTGCTCAAGCAGGATGGAGCATCTGCCGTTTGCAGGGTCATCGATCGAGGGTATGGGATCGACCCAGAGACGCTGCCCCGCATCTTTGACCGCTTTTATCGCGGCGACCCATCGCGCGCACGCGCAACCGGCGGCAGTGGCCTGGGGCTCGCTATCTGTAAAGCAGTAGCGGAGCGCTGCAGCGGCCAAATCCTCATTCAGAGCAGCCTGGGCGTAGGCACAACGGCTATCGTCAAGCTCCCGTTGGTTGAAGCCGTTATCGCAACTGCTGCAGCCGAAGCATCCCTGGAAGCGTGGGTGGCGACTGCAAGCGGTTGATGGCTCTTCACGCAGTATTCATTGTGTGGCACGCATACTTCACACGTACTTGCTAGAGTTCGCCTGAATGGAGAAACCTGCTATGCGTCTGCAACTTGCCGCCGCCCTTTCATTTCTTGCCGTGCCATGCCTGAGCCTGGCTCAGGCTTCCGGTCCCTACCACGTCTCCGCCCAATGGAAGGTTGGTGGTGAGGGTGGATGGGATTACCTCGCGGTCGATGCCTCTGCTCATCGTCTCTATCTAACCCACGGACCCCGGGTCGAGGTACTCGACACGGCCAACGGCAAGATAGTGGGTGCCATTACCGGGCTGCAGGGGACGCACGGCGTCGCGTTTGACGATACGGGCAAGTACGGCTACATCAGCGATGGGCGCGCGAATGCTGTTGTCGTGTTTGATCGCAACACGCTCAAGACTGTGCAATCGATTCCTGCAGGCACCAACCCGGATGGGATCGCCTTTGAGCCGGCGACCAAGACCGTCTGGGCCTTTAACGGCCGCAGTAATGATGTAACCGTGATTGATACATCCTCAATGAAGGCGGTGGCCACGATCCCGCTTGCAGGCAAGCCTGAGTTCCCTGCTGCAGATGGCAAGGGCCAGCTCTACGTCAACATCGAGGACAAGAACGAGATTACGCGGCTGGACGCGGTGAAGAAGAGCGCCACAGCCACCTGGCCGCTCGAACACTGCGACTCACCCTCCGGGCTCGCGATGGACGTAACGCACGGCCTGCTGTTCCCTGTCTGTGATGGGGGCAAAATGGGCGTGGTCGACGTGAGCAGCGGAAAGACGATCGCCAATCCGCAGATTGGCGATGGGCCTGATGCCGCGGCTTACGATGCCAAGCACCAGCTCGCCTTTGCTTCGAGTGGAGATGGAGTGTTAAGCATCGTGGACACCTCTACCAATGAGTACAAGACGGTCGAGCAGGTCAAGACGGAGAAGGGCGCGCGTACGATGGCCTTTGATGCAGCGAACGACAAGGTTTACGTGGTGACAGCGCAGTTTGGACCTCGGCCCGCCGCGACGACTGACAATCCGCATCCTCGCCCATCCATTCTGCCGGGAAGTTTCATGGTCATTGTTCTTTCGCGCTAAAACGTATAAGCAAAGAAAGCTCCGCGAGAGATCGCGGAGCTTCTTTGTTTGCGGGCAGAGCGCTTGCAACCTGGCTGTCACATGTCTTCTGAGCTCTTGTTGGTAAGCAGCACGTAGACCACAGGGGTTACCACCAGGCTCAGGACCAGTGAAATAGCGAGACCGCCGATGACTGCAATCGCCAGCGGTTGAAGCATTTCCGATCCTGCACCAAGCGCAAAGGCCAGCGGGAGCATGCCCGCGACCGCAGCAATTGCTGTCATCAGGATCGGGCGCATGCGGCGCTGCGTTGCGAGCAGCATAGCTTCGCTTCGTGCCATGCCGGTCACCCTAAAGCGCTCCTCTGCATCGAGCAGCAGGATGCCGTTCTTGGCCACGATGCCGATCACCATGATGAGCCCCATGAAGGAAGCCACGTTAAAGGTGGTTCCAGTGATGAGCAGCGCCGCGACCACTCCAGCGATCGAAAGAACAGACGACACAAGGATTGCGGCAGGAGCGGCGAAGTTGCGAAATTCAATCAGCAGCACGCCAAAGACCAGCAGCATAGCGACCAGCAGAACACGCTCCAGCTGCGCGAACGACGTTTGCTGCTCCTGGTATGTACCCCCGTACTGAACGCGCACGCTTGAGGGCAGGTGCAAGCTTCGCACCACCTGCTGCACGCGTGCAACGCCGCTGCCAAGATCCGAGCCCTCGAGCCGACCTGTCACCACTACGGATAGTTGCAGGTTCTCGCGGCGAATCTCATTCTGCGGAGGAAGCTCGGTGATGGTCGAAAGCGATCCAAGAGTAGCTGTATGACCGCTTGCGCTACTCAATACCGTGTTTTCGATCGTCTCAAGCGATTGGCGCGTCTCGGGCCCAAGACGTAAGCGGATCGTGTAGGGGCGACCGCCTGTGATGAGCGGGGTATTTGCCGTCACACCATCGAGTACCGCTGTCGCATCTTCTGCAATCTCCTGCGGGGTAAATCCCATGCGGGCCGCAACCGTTGGGTCGATCTGGAAGTTAGTAGCCGGCCCGCTGATCGTATTCTCAATGCCATTCTGCACATCGACCACGCCCTTCAACTGCGCGATCGCATCCGCCACCCGCGGTCCCAGCTGGTGCAGCAAATCGGCATCGGTACCGAATAGCTTGATCTGGATCGGCTCAGGCGCATTGGAGAGATCGCCGATCATATCCTGCAGCACCTGGGTAAACTCAACGTCCAGCGCAGGCTCCTGCGCATGAATTTGCTGACGAACCGACGCCATCACGTCTTCGATATTGCGGCTGCGCTTTGTCTTCAAGCGCACCGTCATATCGCCGTAATTGGATTCGGTCACGGCAGCCAGCCCCAGCTGCAGCCCGGTGCGGCGCGAAGTATTCTCGACCTCCGGCGTGTCGTGCAAAATCTGCTCAACATGCGCGATGACCCTGTTGGTCTCTGCCAGCGAGCTGCCTGCCGGCATGATGTAGTCAAGGATAAAACCGCCTTCGTCCATGGGCGGCAAAAGATCCGAGCCCAGGAGTCCATAGGCGAAGTAGGTGGCGCCGATCAGCAGTAAGCAAGCGGCAGCAAGCGTGCGTGGGCGTTGGAGCGACCAGCGCAGCGCACGAGCCTGCGCCTGCAACAGGCGGTTAAGCAGCCCACCACCAAGGCGCGGGGTATTCGCCACATCGGCAGTTGCAGTCAGTTCTGCGCTCAGGCGTTCAGGCTTCTCCGGCACCGCAGCGCGCCCGTGCAGTAACACCATGCTGAGTGCAGGGGTCCAGGTAAGGGCAAGCACAAGCGAGGTAAACAGGGCGGCTGCCATGGTGATCGCAAGCGCACGAAAAAAGCTGCCGGTCACGCCGGTCACGCCGATGAGCGGCAGGAATACGACAACGGGCGTGATCGTTGAAAAGACCAGCGGCACGCTTATCTCCGCCAATGCATGACGCACTGCACCTGTGCGTGTCTCCCCCGCATCGCGATGAAGCGCGATGTTTTCAACTACTACGATCGCGTCATCGATCACGAGGCCGATGGCGGCTGCGAGGCCGCCAAGGGTCATCAGGTTAAAGCTTGCACCGATGACCCACAGGACCAGCACCGTGATGGCAACAGTGACCGGGATGACGAGCCCGGCGATGAGCGAAAGCCGCCAGTCGCGCAGGAAGAGCAGGAGGATGCCGCAGGCGAGCACCAATCCAACGAGGACTGCGTCGCGCACGCTCGCAATGCTGGCGCGGACAAGTTGCGACTGATCGTAGAAGGGCTCTATGTGAATCCCGGGTGGTAACTTCACTCGCAACTGTGCTACCTGGGCCGCGATGGCATCGGCCACCTGGACGGTGTTGCTGGCATTCTGCCGGGTGATGTTGATGAGCACAGCCGGTCTACCGTTTGCGGTCACCACTGTGAATACGGGCATGGTGGCGCGCTCAACCGTTGCAACGTCACCAACGCGCACCGTGGATCCTGTTGCTGTTGCTCTCACGGCAAGCTGCCGCAGCCCTTGCGCATCGTGCTGCTGCGCGCCAACCAAGCCGAGGATCAGTTGGTGATCCGACTCGTAAAGCCCGGGCGAGTCAATCACGTTTGAGGCCTGGATCGCGTTCAGCAGATCCTGGATGGTAAGGCCGGCAGCCTGCAGCCTTGCAGGGTCGGGTACAACATGAAACTCGGGTTGCTGACCGCCCTGGATGGTGATGGCGCTGACGCCGGGCACACGGCTAAGCGGTGGCTTCAACTCATAGGTAGCCAGCTCCCAGAGCTCGGTTTGCGGCACGGTGTCAGACGTAAGGCTGTAACCAAGAATCGGGAAGGTGGCAAACGTAAGCCGATGCGTGCTCACCCGCACCGTTGCAGGCAGGTCGCGTTCCACCACTGCAAGCGCCGCATCGACACGTTGCAGTGTCTGATACATATCCTGGTGCCAGCCAAAAAAGAGCGAGACCTCTGCCGAGCCGCGACTGGTGATGGAGCGCACTGTCTCGAGGCCCGGCACGCTGTTCACCGCGTCCTCGATCGGCTTGGTGATGGTCACCTGCATTTGCTCGACAGGCATCACGCCATTGTCGACACTGATGACAACGCGCGGAAAGCTCGTCTCAGGGAAGACGGAAAGTGGCACGTCAAAGGCCAGTACCAAACCAGCTATGGTGAGTACGACAACCAGAAAAAAGATGGGGCGGCGCGCGTTTGCAAGCCAAAAGAAATGCTCTCGCTCGGCGGAGTGGCTGATCGGAGCGGAACGAGCGGCGGTCTCGTGCGAAGTCTCACTCACGGCGCGTCCGCAGCTTCCCCAGGCTTGGAGACTTTTACCTTTACTCCATCCTCAAGTGTGAACGCGCCTGCCATCACCACCGTATCCTGAGGCGTAATCCCGCCTGTGACCTGCACCATGCCATGGTCGCGGATTCCTGTTGTTACCGCGTGCTTATGCGCCATGCCATCAGCTCCCACCGCTAACACGTAGGCGCCAGCCTGATTCGAGGCGACCACGGCAGCTTCGGGCACCAGCAATGCGTGGTCTACCGTGCGCCCTGTGATGGAGACGTGAACCGGCGTGCCAACCTTGAGCGCACCACGCCGATTGTCGAGCTTGAGCCATACCTCGACGGTCGTGGAACCAGGATCAAGTGCAGGGCTGATCAGCGAGACGCTTGCAGGCAGAGGCGACTCTATCCCGGGCACGGCGACCATGCTCTGGCCGCCAAGCGTGAGCCGCTGCGCAAGCGACTGCGCCAGGTGAACCTTGGCCAGCAATGACGATGTGTCCATCACCGTCAGGAGCGGTGCGCCTGCTGCTGCGGTCTCTCCGGCAAACAAGGGCCTGTCGGTGATAACGCCGCTTATAGGTGCATGTATCTCCGAGTAGCCGACCTGCGCGTGAGCGCCGAGATACTTTCCCTCGGCCGAAGTGAGTTGACCCTTGGCCGCTTGAAGCGAAGCGGACCGGCCTACCGCCTGCTGCAGCTGCAGGTGCTTGCTCGCGCCATCATAGGCCGCCTGCGCCTGCGCCAGGCCGGCGACCGCGGTGTCAAGGTCGCGGCCAGGAAGGGCTCCCTGGTCAAACAACTCTTTGCGGTTCTTGACGATGCTCTGGTTCAAGGCAAGGTTTGCCTTGGCCTGCGCAAGGTCAAGCTCGGCGCGCTGGGACTCCTCCGGCACCTGCGCCTTGGTGGCCGCTTCGTAACTCGCTTGCGCGGCGGTATAAGTCCCCCTGCTATCGAGCGCAGCAGCAGATAAGTCACTGTTCTCGAGCACAGCCAGCAGCTGCCCCTGCTTCACGTGCGATCCACGCTGTACATAAAACCGCCGGACCGGTGCGCTGATCTTCGGAGAGATGGCCGCTTGTGCGATGGGCGAAAGCACGGCATCGACGTCGATATGCTCCGAGAGAAGACCCTGCTGCGGATGCCCGGCTTCAACGGCGATAGCTGCTGCCCCTGCGTCCGCAGCATCCTCCTGCGCATGTCTGCAGCCGGCTGTGATGAGTAGCAAGCACAGCAGCGAAACGCCCCGGACCGCACGCGAGTAGTGTGTGGCGACGCGGTGACTTTGCCGACGGAGTATCCGCTGCGTCACTCTGCCGGCACCTGGCCTCGTGCGCGTTCCTTCAAGTGCTCGTTGGTCGCCCACGTTTGCTCTCATCACTCCCTGCACGACTATCGCCGCTCGTAGGTCCACCTGTTCGCCTGCGCCCGCGAAGCAGTGTCCCATTAGAGATTGCCAGTCAGTGTCTGCACATTTGCCAGGGACGCCTGGTAGCGCACCTGCCCGTCGGCGTCCGCGTCCTCGGCCAGGGTCAGCGCAGCCTGCGCATCGACCACCTCGAGCACTGTTGCCTCACCCGCGCTGTACCGCAGCTTGGTCAGTCGCAGGCTCTCTTCTGCCATTTGCACGCTTTGCGCAAGCGAGGCAACCTGTTGTTGCGCCGCAGCAGCCTCAGCGTAAAACTCATCCAGCTCGACGATGAGTCTCTTTTGCGCAGCCGTTAGCTCTACCTGGGCCAACTGACGGCGTATCTGGCTCTGCTTGATCCGCTTGTCCGTTGAGAGCCAGTCCCATACAGGGATGTCGAGCGTGGCAACAGCAGAGTATCCAAGATTTTTCACGTGCGCCTGCGCTGAGACCGTTGCGTCCGAGGAGAGCAAAGGCCCGTTAATCGCAAACTGCGGCGCATCGATGCCGTAGGCAACACTCACTCCAAGGTCAGGCAAGTACGCGGCGCGCGCGCGTGCAACCTCTGCATCGCTCGCGCGCAAGGCCGCAAATGCTGCGCGGAGCGTTGGGTTCTCGCGCGCGGCTGCTGCATCTATCTCAGCCCGCGTCGGCAGAGCGCGTTGCGCTGCAACTGGGGCCAGTGTAAAGGCTGTACGAGGATCAGCAAAGAGCAAGGTACCAAGCTCAAGCCGCGCACGCTCAGCGTTCAACCCAGCATCAGCCACGTCCCGCTGCCTCTGCAATTCCGTCAGCTGCGCTTTCACAACATCGGCGTGCGCGCTCTCGCGGCCGGCCTCGCGCTCTTGCGTGAGCTGGGTAAAGGCGCGCGCTTCGTCTTGAGCTCGCCGCGCCACCACGAGCTTTTGAGCAGCGGCGATATCTTGGTAAAACAGCGACACGACAGTCGCGATGAGCCCCCGCCTCGCGACCTCGGTCTGAGCCGCGGTGCGCGCGGCGGCAGCGGTGGCAAGCCGAACCTCTGCTACCTGCCCCAGGCTCACCGTCTCGGTTGCAATCACCTGGCTCGCATACTCGCGCACTGCATTGTTGGCGATGAAGCGCGGTGAGGGTTGATTGCCTGGCCCCTGCAGGTTCTTGGTGACGTCGCCATTGGGCTGCGTGTACAGGACCTGGTTGTGGTAGACCGCGCTTGGCAGCAACGCGTTACGTGTCAGAGCGCGATCAATCTGGGCGCTGCGACTCTCCGCCAGGCTCGCGGCAAACGACGGCTCATTGGCCTGCGCGCGACCAATCGCCTCCGCAAGCGTAATGGCGCCTGCAGTATCCTGCTGCTGCGCATTGCTTCCTGGGAGGGCAGCCTGGCTGATGAGCAGGGCGGGTACGGGAGCGTCTGCGAGCACAGAGGGTAGCGCCGCCGGGATGCTTGCAGACTGAGCACGCAGGTGTCCGACGAGGCTCATCGCAGTCAAAGCGAAAAGCGCCAAGCCGACCTGCACACCCCTGGTAAACACCCGAACCTCCATCTAGCTGGACGATACTTTCGCCTGCCTTAAGACGCTGTGAAGCCGCGGCTGAGTCACCTAGCCGAACGGCTGCTCCAGCGCAGGACTTTGCGCCGTGAGCAACGCGGCGCCTTCAGGCGTGATGAGCATGTCATCTTCAAGGCGCACGCCAAACTCGCCGCGCAGGTAGATCCCTGGCTCGTCTGAGAAGGTCATCCCAGGGGCAAGCGGCAGCGTGTTGCCGCGCACCAGGTATGGCCATTCGTGACCATCCATGCCGATGCCGTGGCCCACGCGGTGCGTAAAAGTGCGGTAGTCGGGACCAAAGCCCGCAGCGTCGATCACACCGCGCGCCGCCGCATCCACCGCCTGGCAGTGCTGGCCAGGTTTGGCCGCAGACAGGGCAGCAGCCTGCGCACGATGCACGACCTCAAAGACCTGCTGCATCCTGGCCGACGGCTTGCCGTACACAAAGGTACGCGACAGGTCGGACTGGTAGCCCTCAACAACGCAGCCATCATCGATCAACACAATGGCTCCTTCGCGGATAACCTGCGGCTCAAGCGAGCCGTGAGGCAGCGCGCTGTAGATACCCGTCTGGCAGCTTGCCTCACCAGGAAAGCCGACGCGGGCGTAGCCTGCATCGATCAGCGCGAGAAAAGCGTCCGTTGTCATGCCGGGAGAGCCGGAGCGCCAGGCGGCCTCGTAGACCTCAAGCGTGACCGCCGAGGCAAACCGCATGAGCGCGACCTCGGCGGGGCTCTTGATCATCCGGCAACCGGCAGTCACAGGTGTTGCGGAGACGATCCGCAACGCTGGCGCTGCTTTCGCAATCTCGTCTGCGAAGACAAATGGCGTGCGCTCTTCAATCCCGATTGAACCTGCGGCAAGACCATGCTCGCGAAGTGCAGCCGCAAGCAGGGCAAATGGGCTCGCGTCCTCCTGCCAGGTGTACACGTGCGCGCTCTTGCCGCCGGGCACCTGGGCAAGTCGCTCACGCACGCGGCCTTCTTCAAAGACGGGCGCGATGAAGAAGGGCGAGCCGGCCTGCGGCAGCACGCAGGCAAACAGTCGCTCACTGTTGCCCCAGCGCATGCCGGTAAAGTATGTAAGCGAAGTGCCGCCGGCGAGTACGACCGCGCCAAGCTGGTGCTGGTGCATGTGCTGCTGCGCGCGCGCGATGCGCTGCTCACGCTCTGCCAGCGTGATGGGCTGTGCCTCGCCTCGGCGGTCGCGCAGCGCGAGGATAGGCGCAGATAAACTCGTCTGCTCTGCTGGTGCGAGCGGCTCGCCCAGGCTCTTGCGTGGCAGCAGCATGAAAGGCGCTGCCACCGCGCAGGCTCGCAACAGCTGCCTGCGGGTCATTACTGCCTGCGTTCGGATCGGCTCCTGCTGAGTACGGCGTGCGCGCATGCACAGGAGAGTATCATCCTGCGCTGGCGCAACAGGCGCTGATGCTGCCGCCAGCCGGCCCGGCAGGGTGCCGAAGAAAAGAGGGGGTAGTAGCACCGGCTCGTCATAGGATAGGAGAACTAAGTGTCAAGAATCCGACACAAAAAGGACGGCAGAACGCATGAAGCAGGATGAGCCCGCCAACGGCAACTTGCCCCGCGAAACCACCGAGACACCAGCTGCTGAGGCGAAGGCAAGCGGCGCCGGGCGGCTATCGCGACGGTCGTTTCTAGGACACATGGGCGCGGCTGGTCTTGCGGCGACCGCCAGCCCGGTGCTGGCTGCGGCTGCTACGCAGCAGGCAGAGCTCGCCGCGAGTGCCCCTGCGGGTACCAGGCCCATCACCCTGCGCGTGAACGGCTCTGCGCACACGCTGAACCTTGAGCCACGCGTAAGCCTGCTTGACTGCCTGCGCGAGCACATGGACCTGACCGGCACCAAGAAGGGCTGCGACCACGGCCAGTGCGGCGCTTGCACTGTTCACATCAACGGCCGCCGCGTGAACAGCTGCCTTACGTTTGCTTCGATGCACGAGGGTGACGAGATCACCACCATTGAAGGCCTGGGCAAGCCGGGCGACCTGCATGCCATGCAGGCAGCCTTTGTCGAGCAAGATGCCTATCAATGCGGCTACTGCACCTCCGGGCAAATCATGTCTGCCGCAGCGCTGGTGAAGGAACCCTGGCACCAGGGCTCGCTCGCCGACCACGACATCAAGGAATCCATGGCCGGCAACATCTGCCGTTGCGGCGCCTACCCGAATATCGTTGCGGCCATCCGCAAGGTCCATGCGCAGACGCCGGCTGAACAGGCCGCCGCCCGCCTGAACCAGCCGGCCGCGACAAGGAGCATCGGATGATCGACTTTACCCTGACCAAGGCATCCAGCAGCGCACAGGCAGTGGAGCTGGGCGGAGCCTCCTCGACAGCGCAGCAGGGCGCAACCGTGCGATTTATCGGCGGGGGCACAACGCTGGTTGACCTGATGAAGCTGGACGTGGAGAAGCCGCGGCAGGTGGTTGACATCAACCGGCTTGCGCTGGCCACGATCACACGTCAAGGCGACGGTTCACTGCGCATCGGAGCGCTGGTGCGCAATGCCGACCTGGCTCACGACGGGGCCGTACTGCGCGACTATCCGGTGCTCTCGCAGGCGCTGCTTTCGGGCGCTTCGGCGCAACTGCGCAACATGGCGACCACTGCCGGCAACCTGCTGCAGCGCACGCGTTGCACGTATTTTCGCGACCTGACCTTTGCCGAGTGCAACAAGCGCACGCCCGGCTCGGGCTGCGCGGCCATCGGGGGCCACAACCGGATCCATGCGGTGCTGGGCACCAGCGAGCACTGCATCGCGACGCATCCTTCAGACATGGCTGTTGCCATGGCGGCGCTTGAAGCACGCATCCATGTGCAGGGCGTGAAGGGCGAGCGCGAGATAGCTATCACTGATTTTTACAAGCTGCCTGGCGACACGCCGCATATTGAGAACGCGCTGCTGCCCGGAGACCTGATCGACTACGTCACGCTGCCTGCGCCGATGCCGGGCGCGCGATCCACCTACCTGAAATTACGGGATCGCGCCTCCTACGAGTTTGCTCTGGCCTCGGCTGCGGTGGTTGCGCAGGTTGAAGGTGGGCGCATTCGCCAGGTACGCATCGCGCTGGGGGGCGTGGGCACGCGCCCGTGGCGATCGCCGGAAGCAGAGCACGCTCTGCTGGGCAAAGCACCGGATGAGCGGAACTTCCGTGCCGCCGCCGATGCCGCGATGCGCCATGCGCGCCCGCAGCGCGATAACGGCTTCAAGATCGAGCTTGCCCGGCGTGCGATCGTTCGCGCACTTACCACCGTGACCGCATAGACAGCTTTCAAGAGGAATCCGCATGGCCACAGGACACATAAGCACGATCGGCACAAAGGTGCCGAGGATTGATGGGCCGCTCAAGACAACGGGCACGGCAAAGTATTCCTCGGACTACAACCTGCCAAACATGGCCTACGCGGTGCCCGTCTGCGCCACGATTGCGAACGGCCGCATCACGCGCATGGACACGGCAGAAGCGGCGCGGATGCGGGGCGTGGTCAAGATCTACCATCACGGCAATGTGCCCAAGCTTTATCGCCCCAATCCAGCGGGCGACGCTTACGCCGACGAGAAGCGGCCGGCCTTTGAGGACGAGACGATTCGCTACAGCGGACAATATGTAGCCGTCGTGGTTGCAGATACATTGGACCAGGCGCGTGCGGCTGCGCGCGCGGTGCACGTGGAGTACGCGAGCGAGAAACCGAACGTCGCGCGCGACCTCGGCGACGGATTCTCCGCAAAGATGGATGAGGCAAGCAAGCGCGGCGACGTCGACCAGGCATTTGCCGCAGCTAGCACCAAGGTCGACCAGACCTACATCACCCCCATTGAGACGCACAATCCGATTGAGCTGCATGCTTCCGTCGCGAACTGGGATGGCCAGCGTTACATCCTCTACGAGACGACACAGTCGACCAAGAACCACCAGGCGGTGATGGCGCAGGTGCTCGGTGTTCCGCCAGAGCAGGTGCAGGTGGTCGTCAAGTTTCTTGGCTCTGGGTTCGGCGGCAAGCTGTGGCCGTGGACGCACGCGCCGCTTGCTGCCGCGGCATCACGCGACCTTGGACGCCCGGTCAAACTCGTCGTCGACCGCCACATGATGTTCACCAACGTCGGTCATCGCCCCCGCACTGAGCAGCGTATTCGCCTGGGCGCGACCGCCGAAGGAAAGCTCGTCGCCATCGAGCATAGCTATGTGAACGACAGCTCGATACGCGAAGACATCACGGAAGACTGCAAGGAGTGCACGCCTTATCTCTACAGCACGCCCAACCTGCGCGTCCGTTCCGGCCTGGTCGCGCGCAACCTGGGCACGCCGACAGCGATGCGCGGACCGGGTGCGGTGCCAGGCCTCTTCGCGCTCGAGTCAGCCATGGACGAGCTCGCCCTCGCGTTGAAGATGGACCCGGTCGCGCTGCGTCTTGCCAATGAGCCCGAGCATGATGAGAGCAACGGGCTTGCCTTCTCCTCGCGCCACCTGAAAGAGTGCCTGACCACAGGCGCGGAAAAGTTTGGCTGGGCGAAACGGACACCCGGGGTCGGCTCGATGAAGCGTGGCGAGCTGACGCTGGGCTGGGGCGTGGCCGCATGCAGCTGGGGCGCGATGCGCATGAGCTGCGAGGCTCGCCTTGCCTTCCACGATGATGGCGCAGTGCGCGTGAGCTGTGCGACGCAGGATATCGGCACCGGTACCTACACCGTGTTTGCGCAGGCCGTGCACGCACGCACAGGCATTGCCATCGACAGGATCACAGTCGTGCTCGGCGACAGCACCCTGCCGACCGGACCCATGTCAGGTGGCTCATGGGCGACGGCATCCGTACTGCCTGCCATTGCCAGCGCGTGTGATGCGGCGATTGAACAGCTGCTTACTCTTGCCACTAAGGCACCTGGCTCAGCATTCGCAAAGAGCAAGCCCGAGGAGCTAAGCCTGACCCAGGGGCGCGTGCACTTGAAGACGGCAGCCCCTGAAAGCGGCGTGCCGTTTGAGGCTGTTGTGCGCAGCCTGAATATGAGCGCAGTGAGCGGCACCGGGCAGTCTGATTCATCCTTCACCAACGAGAAGATGAAGAAGTATTCGCTGCACTCCTACGGCGCGCAGTTTGTCGAGGTGGAGTGGGACCCCGGTATTGCGCGGCTGCGCGTGAGCCGCGTGGTCTCTGTCATGGATGTGGGCCAGATCATCAACCTGGGCGCGGCGCGTAACCAGATCGAAGGGGCGATCGTGATGGGCATCGGCATGGGCATGTTTGAGGAGACTGTTTATGACGAGCGCAACGGGCACCCGGTCAACAATAACCTGGCTGACTACATTGTGAGCACCAGTGCTGACTGCCCGGAGATCGACGTGCACTTCCTCAACTATCCCGACCTGGTGCTCAACGACCTCGGCGCGCGGGGCTGTGGCGAGATCGGCCTGGCCGGCGTTGCTCCCGCAATTACGGCGGCTGTGTACCACGCGACGGGCATCCGTGTGCGCGAGCTTCCCGTGCGCATCGAATCGCTGTTGCCAGCGCTTGACCGGGCTTAAGCGCTGTGTCTAAGCGCCGGCTCCTAGGCGCTGTTATGGTCGGGCGCAATCATGGCAGCAAAGTGCAGGCTGTGCGCCCGCAGCAGCGCCCCGGCGTCCTCACCGCGACCCTCTTCAATCGCACGCACAATCTCGTGGTGCTCGGCGACGGATTGCGAGAGGTCGAGCTTGCTGCGACGCAACAGCATTTCTATGCGGGTCTCGAATGCCAGCGCATCCCAGCTACGCAGCAGCAGGCGATTGCCCGCGGCCTGCACAATCGCGCGGTGGAAACCAAAGTCAACATGCGCGTAGCCCTGCGCGTCGTTTTGCGTAGCCATCGCTTCTGCCTCCACCGCCGTGGCACGGAGAGTGGCAGTGTTGCCGCGCAGGGCGAGCGCTGCTTGCTGGCCTGAGAGCTCCTCAAGCGCCGCGCGCACATGGTAAGCCTCAACCATGTCGCGCTGCGTGATCTCGCGAACGTAGGTGCCGCGGTAGGCCTTGGTGACAATGAGCTCGCGGGCTTCCAATTCCTTGAGCGCCTCGCGGACCGGCGCCTGGCTCGTCGCGAGCGCGCGCGCTATCTCCATCTCACGCAGGCGCGCACCGGGGGCTAACTCGCCTGATAAAATTTGCCGCCGCAACGTCTCTCGAACTCGGTCGGCGGTCGACTGCCGCTGCTCACTGGCCGCCATGTGCCTCCACGTGTGTTGCCTACCAGTCTAGGGCATCGTGTCGCAAGCGCGGCGAAGCTTACGCCTGCCTGCTTACAATAAACTCATCACAGCAATTGAGGAGAGACATGAGCCTATACCTGGCCACTGGCAATGCCGACACAGAGATCACGTCAGCTACGTTGCAGGCTCTGCTCTTTGAAGCACTCGTCCAACTCGGCGATCGGCAAAGCGTGCTGGCCGTGCCCCCGGACCAGACACGCGCTGCCTCGCGCGCGGGCGAGATCACCGGCCTGCTTCACACCTACTACGGCGACAGGCTGAAGGCTGTGCTGCCGGCGCTCGGCACACATGCGCCCATGGATGCCGAGCAGATCGAGCGGATGTTCGGTGCGGTTCCGGCATCGTTGTTTCGCGTACACAACTGGCGGACCGACATTGAGACGCTCGGCGAGGTACCTGCTGCCTTCATCGAGGAGCAGTCGGAGGGCAAGCTTCACTACAGCTGGCCGGCCCAGGTCAACCGACTCATCTCGCAGGGCGGACACGATCTGATCGTCTCGATCGGGCAGGTGGTGCCTCACGAGGTGATCGGCATGGCAAATTACAACAAGAACGTCCTGATCGGCACCGGCGGCCGAGAAAGTATCAATCGCAGTCACTATCTGGGTGCCGTGTACGGCATGGAGCGCATCATGGGCCGGGCCGACAACCCGGTGCGGCGCGTGCTCAATTATGCTTCGGATCACTTCCTCGCCGCCGCGCCGATTCTTTACGTACTTACGGTGATCGGGCGGAACGACGAAGGGAACAACGTCATTCGCGGGCTCTACATCGGCGATGACGCCGAGTGCTTTCATCGCGCCGCCGAGCTCAGCCTGGCCGTTAATTTCGAGATGCTTGAAAAGCCGCTCGCCAAGGCAGTGGTCTTCCTCGATCCGCACGAGTTCCACAGCACCTGGCTCGGGAACAAGGCCGTGTACCGGACGCGTATGGCGCTGGCCGACGACGCGGAGCTGATCGTGCTCGCGCCCGGCGTACGCGAGTTCGGTGAGGATCGCCGCATCGATGAGCTGATCCGCAAGTATGGGTACCGCGGCACCCCGGCCACCCTTGCCGCGGTCGACCAGAATGAAGAGCTGGCCCAGGAGTTAAGTGCTGCGGCGCACCTGATCCATGGCTCGTCAGAGGGGCGTTTCCGGATCACCTGGTGCCCGGGCCAACTCACGCGTGAAGAGGTCGAGGACGTTGGTTTCGGCTACGGCGATCTGGCCGCGATGACCCGCCGCTACAATCCCGAAACACTCCAGCACGGGTACAACATGGTCGAAGGGGAAGAAATCTTTTTCATTGCAAATCCCGGTCTGGGTCTCTGGGCCTCGCGTGAACGCTTCGCCTAGCTCGACGCAGGCGGCTTGACAACCGCGACAGGCGAGATGGTGCGGACCGTGACGCCCGAGGTCTCATAGTGCGTGACGCGGTGGTGGCCGCTGTGCCCCATAAAGATGGCCTTGCGGAGCATCTGGATCAGCGCGCCTGATTCCTGCTCGAACCAGCGGTCATGCGCGTGGTCCCAGTCGGTGACCAGGTTATAGGTCACCTCGCACTTGGGGCAGGTGAGCGGGGTCTCAAGCCAGCGGTGCATCACGCCGCCGGGCAGGGGGCCGGACGGCTCTGAACCGGAACGAATGGCAGCAAGGGTGAGCTTCATGTGCTGGGCACAGGCTATCAGGTCGCGCCATGCCGGGAGGAGCAACGCTGCGGTGGTATACCTCTCAAGAGTGCCTCGCGTCTTCGTCTCACCTCTTCCAACATCCAGGAGACCCATGCCGCCCACACGTAGAGACTTCCTCGCCCAGAGTGCGCTCGCCATGTTGGCAGCCAACGCCATGACTGGCCAGGCAGTGGCCCAGACTCCCGAGCAGGCAGCGCCTCCCCCGGGTGCGCCGC
Source organism: Candidatus Babeliales bacterium (assembly GCA_964658255.1). Taxonomy (GTDB): domain Bacteria; phylum Acidobacteriota; class Terriglobia; order Terriglobales; family Acidobacteriaceae; genus EB88. The sequence goes on along the minus strand of CAZZYO010000004.1, from coordinate 39,266 downwards.
CGGCGTTCGGCACGGCGCCGCCGGTTGGCCCAGCCGTTGACCCGGCGACCTTTGCCCAGGCCGAGAAGCTTGTCCAGGTGGAGATGACAGCCGCCGACCGTGCCGAGGCTGCCGGGAACTGGCGCGTCTCCATGGCCGCCTTGTATGAGCGCCGCACCGGGCCGCGCAAGGTTCCGCTTGAAGCAGCGCTTGCCCCTGCCACGCAGTGGAACCCGTCCAGCATTGTCGGCGGATCCCCGGTCCCGGCAGCCAACAACTTCATCCGCAGCACACATGATCCGGGCCTGTTACCCGCGAGCGAGACCGAAATCGCCTTCGCCCCTGTCACCCGTCTCTCGCGATGGATTGAGACGCGCAAGCTTACGTCCGTGCGCCTGACCACAATCTATCTGGACCGGCTCCGGCAGCACGACCCGCAGCTGCACTGCGTCATCACGCTTACTGCCGAGCACGCGCTTGACCAGGCGCGACGCGCGGATGCGCAGCTTGCCGCCGATCGATATCTCGGCCCACTGCACGGCATCCCCTGGGGCGCGAAAGACCTGCTTGATACGGCAGGCATTCCGACCACCTACGGCGCAGAGCCTTATCGCGACCGTGTGCCCACGGCGAACGCTACCGTGGTCGACCGGCTCAATGCGCAGGGTGCCGTGCTTGTCGCCAAGCTTTCGCTTGGCGCGCTCGCGTTGAACGATATCTGGTTTGGCGGTCAGACCAGGAATCCATGGCTACTTGAGGAAGGGTCCTCTGGCTCGAGCGCGGGCCCGGGCGCGGCGACCGCTGCCGGACTGGTCGGCTTCGCTATCGGCAGCGAGACCGGCGGCTCGATCGTGAGCCCGTCGATGCGCTGCGGCGTGGAGGGCCTCCGCCCCACCTACGGTCGCGTACCGCGCACCGGCGCGATGACACTCTGCTGGTCGCTCGACAAGCTGGGCCCGATGGCCCGCTCGGTCGAGGACACGATGCTGGTGCTGTCTGCAATCACCGGGCCGGACAACCGCGACCTGGCCGCGGTTCCCTCGGTGCTCAGC
>CAZZYO010000004.1:0-38225 GCA_964658255.1 Candidatus Babeliales bacterium | reverse complement strand
AACGCAACCGCCGGCGGTCGCGGCCTACGCGTAGGCTACTTCCCTGCCTGGATGCACGAAGCCCCGGCCACCGAGGTCGACCGCAAAGCGTTGGACCTGGTCAGGCAGCTGGGCATGGTGCCGGTCAAGGTCTCAATCCCGGACTGGCCCTACGATTCGCTGAACCTGATCCTGTTTGCCGAGGCCGCAGCAGCGTTTGAGGAATTGACACTGTCGCACCAGGTTGACCAGCTCACCGCGCAGGTGCCGGATGCCTGGCCGAACAGCTTCCGCCAGGCGCGCTTTCTCTCCGCGGTTGACTTTGTGCAGGCCGACCGGCTGCGGCGCAAGGTCGCGGGTGAGATGGCGAGCGTCATGCGGCAGGTCGACCTGCTGCTGGTGCCCTCCTTACGAGACGAAATGCTCGTTATCACAAACTTCACCGGGCATCCCTCGCTGACCCTGCGGGCGGGCTTTGTCGAGGTAGATGAGGCGCGCAGCGACTGGGCGCCTGATCCGCGTCATCCTCTGCCACGCTTCTCGCCACCGCGACGGGTGCCGCATGGCGTTACGCTCATCGGGCGACTGTTTGAGGAAGGTACGATCGTCCAGGCCGGCATGGCCCTGGAGCGTGCCTTTGCCGTCGGGCACGAGCGCCCTGTGGGCTTTTGACCGCTGACACGGACTACCTATCGGTGGGTCGCGCATCTTATCCATGAGAGCAAGCGAAAACATTCAACTTGTACCTTTGGAGATTTAGAGCAATGGCAAAGCAAGTGGCACTGGTGACCGGCGCATCGAGCGGCATTGGCTTCAACCTGGCCAAGGTTTTTGGCGAGAACGGCTTCGACCTGATCCTGGTCTCAAACGACGAGCGGCTGGACAATGCTGAGGCTGAGCTGAAGTCGCTTGGCGTGTCCGTTACCGCGATCCATGCGGACCTGGCCAGCTACGACGGCATCATGAAGCTCTGGCGGCAGGTGGAGTCGCTCGGGCAGCCCTTGGACGCCGCCGCAATCAATGCCGGCGTCGGATCCGGCGGCCTGTTTGCCGAGACCGATCTCGACAAGGAGATTAACCTCGTTCGCGTGAATGTCGAAGGCACCATGCACCTGACCAAGCACGTGGTGCAACACATGGTGAAGCGCGGCGAGGGTCGCATCCTGATCACCGCATCTATCGCCAGCGAGATGATCGCTCCCCGTGAAGCGGTCTATGCCGCGTCGAAGGCGTTTGATCTTTCGCTCGCCAAGAGTCTGCGCGAGGAACTCAAGGACACTGGCGTGACGGTCACGGCGCTGCAGCCGGGGCCCGTCGATACCAACTTCTTCCACGAGTCCGAGATGGACGACACGCAGGTAGGTCAGGAAGGCAAGAAGCAGAACCAGCCCTACGACGTGGCCAAGCAGGGCTTTGACGCGCTGATGAAGGGCGAAAAGCATGTTTACGCCGCGAACTGGCAGACCAAGCTCCAGGGCGCGGTTGCCAACTTCGTGCCCGATGCGGTCAAGGCGGCCATGCACGACAAGATGGCCGAGCCGGTTGGCTCCAAGTAGCAGGGCAAGACGCGATCCGCAGTGGATCCGGCGCAGGGCGGCGAGGCTTCGGCCCGCCGCCCTTTTTGTGGTTGCAGCCGGTCGGGCTGCGAGCTGCGGAGCTTTTCGTGCAGGTTGCGCCAGGCGTGCTCCGGCAGCCGAGACACTTCGGTTCCTCCTGTCCCGGGGCTGAGGTCGGGTAAGATGGCGGCATGCACTCGGCTTCTTCAAGCGCTGTGACCTGTATACCCTGGGGGCACATCCCTGCTTCTTCGGGAATGCGGCGGGACTTGAGCTGATGGAGAGCCGGACAGCGCCGGAACAGCTCGAGGTTCACCTCGCCCCCGACGACCCGCGTGCCGCGCTGGTCCGCCAGGTGCTTGCCTCGCGCACCTTTGCCAAGTCTGCTCGCCTGTCGCAGTTCTTTGAGTTCATCTGCCGCAAGTGTCTCGAGGGCGCCAGCCACGAGATCAACGAGCATCAGATCGGTATCCACGTCTTCGGACGTTCGCCAGCCTATAACCCCACCGACGACAGCATCGTGCGCACTCAGGCGCGGCTCTTGCGGCAGCGGCTCGAGGAGTACTTCGAGCACGAGTGTCAGGCCTGCTCGATGATCGTGCTGATTCCCAAGGGCGGGTATGTGCCGGTTTTTGAGCGCAGGCCTGAGGCGGGCGCCCACGCCGAACTGAGTGTCGCTCAGGCTCCAGACGTAGACGTGCGACCAGCAACATCCGAACGCGTCGACTCTCCAGGCTTCGCCTCCGCCCGACACGCAGCCGGTGCTGAAGCACCAGCGACCACCCCGGACCACGCAGCCAGCATGCTGGTGACGCCCCAGACGGCGCGCTCCGCATCTGGCAGGACGGTGCTTTGGATCGCAGTTACCGTTGCATGCCTGGGCCTTGCCTGGGCGCTGCTCTCCACGCTACCTCACGCGGCTGCGCCCGCGCGACAGGCTGACCTCTGGGCCAGCATCTTCAGCCAGGGACGCACGGTGGTTATTGTGCCGTCAGACGACGGGCTCGTGCTCTCAGAGGAGATGCGTCGCGCCCCGGTCACGCTTGATGAGTACCTGAGCGGCAGCTACCTGCAGGCGCCGGCCGCGCCTGGTTCGTTGCAGCCGGGAGCGGCGGTGACCGCCGCCTGGCTGTCCTCGCACCAGTACACCAGCACGGCTGATCTGAACCTGGCCATGCGGCTGAACCGCCTCCCCGAGGCTGCCGCCGCCCATGTAGAAACGCGTTACGCCCGCGCGCTGCGGCTGGACGAACTGAAGACCAGCAACGTGATCCTGATTGGCGGCATCGGCGCAAATCCATGGGTCGGCCTCTTCTCGCACATCCTCAATTTTGACGTGAACTACGACTGGAAGACTGCGCAGGGCTACGTCATCAACAAGTCGCCCATGGCAGGCGAGCAGCCGGCCTACCGCGAAGAGCCAGGCGCAAACTCGGCCCGCAGCTACGGCGTGCTCGCCTACCTGCCGGGTATCGCAGGCAACGGGAGCGCGTTGCTGTTTGAAGGCTCAGGCATGGCAGGCACCGAAGCTGCGGCTGACTTCCCATTTACTGGACAGGAGTTTGTCCGGTTCCTGGCCAAACTCGGTCGCAGCCCGCAGGGAGGTATGCCGTACTTCGAGGTCCTGCTCGCCACCCGCAGCCTGGCGGGCAATGGGCCCGAGTCTGAGGTCCTGGCCTGGCGCGTTATCCACCCCTAGAAGCTGGCTCGACCTCTCGCCTCTCGACGTAAATTACTCATTTCCGTGCACGTTTCACTGTGAAACGACCAAGATCACGGTGAATTCTCTTTCCATCCGTTCCGGCGCCCGCCATACTTCAGCATCGTGACCGGGGGCTGCCTGACCGCATGTGGACGCGTCGCCAATTTGTAGGTGCAGGCTGCAGCAGTGTCGCTGCCGCAACAGCGCTCGGCCCGGCAGTGCGTGCAGCACTGGCACCTCCTGCAGCGCCTGGCCCCAGGGTGAGCTCCCGGGTCACCCCGGAGCAGGCAGCTCGTGACGTGCTGGTGCGCCAGCTCGGCCCGCGCGCTAGCGCCTTTCACCTGACCGTTTCTCCCCCAACGGGCCACCACGAGTATGAGATCGAGGCGGCCGGCGGCGAGGTTCACGTCGCCGGCACCAGCGCGGTTGCACTCTGCCGCGGCGCCTACACCTACCTGCGGGACCAGTGCGGGGCCATGATCACCTGGAGCGGTACACATCTACCTCCGCCTGCACCCCTGCCGTCACTCGCGAAAACGCGTGTGGTTTGCCCCTACCAGCACGTCCAGTACCTGAACCCCTGCACCTTCGGCTACACCATGGCCTTTTGGGACTGGGCGCGTTGGGAGCGCGAGCTCGATTGGATGGCGCTGCACGGCATCACCATGCCGCTGGCAATGGAGGGCCAGGAGTACATCTGGCAGAAGGTCTGGGCGAGCTTCGGTTTGTCGCAGGCCGAGATCGATGCCTGGTCCACCGGCCCGGCCCACCTGCCCTGGCATCGCATGGGCAATATCAATCGTTTCGACGGCCCGCTGCCGCAGCACTGGATCGAGGAGCATCGCGTACTGCAGAGGCGGATCATGGACAGGATGCGCGCGCTCGGCATGACACCGGTCGTTCCGGCCTTTGCCGGCTTTGTCCCGCAGGGCTTTCTTCGCGTGCGCCCGCAGACAGAAGCATTCACCCTGCTTTGGCTGGCGAAGGAGTCATCGAGCATCCCGCGCGATACCCGCACCTTCATCCTGCACCCGGGCCAGGAGGAGCTCTACCGCGAGATCGGCAAACGCTTCATTGAGACCTATAAGGCGGAGTACGGCGAGTGCTCCTACTACCTGGCCGATACGTTTAATGAGCTCGATGTGCCGGTCAGCGAAGATCACCGCTATGACGACCTGGAGCGCTTCGGCCGCACTGTGTACGCCGGCATTACGGCCGGCGACCCGCATGCGACCTGGGTGATGCAGGGGTGGCTGTTTGTCTTTGACCCATTCTGGGATGCGCCGTCGGTGGAAGCCTTGCTCCGCGGGGTACCGAACGATCGCATGCTGATCCTTGACTACTCGAACGACCTGGCACACGGCCTGCGCGAGCGATACGCACCTGATCCGTGGAAGCGCGACCACGCCTTCTTTGGCAAGCAGTGGGCCAACGGCATGGCGCATAACCACGGCGGCAACAACAACGTGAAAGGCAACCTGGCGCTGATGGCCTCGCAGCCCGCGGCGGTGTTGGCGAGCCCGGAGCACGGCAACCTGGTCGGCTGGGCTATCTCGCCCGAGGGTATCGAGAGCAACGAGGTCGTCTACGAGTTGCTGACCGACGTGGGCTGGGCTGCCGGGCCGATTGACCTCGCCAGCTGGATCCCGGGCTACTGCCTTGCCCGCTACGGCGCTTGCCCGCCAGCCATGGCCGAGGCCTGGAAGCTCCTGCAGCAGAGCGCCTACAGCGCCCACATCTGGCAGACGCGCCAAGCCTGGCAGCGCGAGCCGAGCCTCACACCCTCAGCACTCTCGGTCGACGCCGGGCCAGGTTTCGCGCAGGCAACAAAGCTTTTCCTCTCCTGCGCGGAAACTTTGGCGCACGGTGTGCTTTACCGTAATGACTTGATTGATTTTGTCGCGCAGACTGCCGGCGGGTATGTCGACCAGCAGTTGGTGCTTGCGACCGAGCTGATCCGCAGCAAGGAGCTTGCGACTGCAAAGATCCACGCTACCAACGCGCTCGCGGTGCTGAGCCAGATCGATGGGTTGATGAACCACCGGCAGGACCAGCGCCTGGAGACATGGGTGAATGCGGCGCGCGCCAACGCCGCCGCTCCCGACGAGGCCGCCTACTACGACGAGAATGCACGCCGCCTGATCACGACGTGGGGTTGGCCTGAGCTGTCAGACTATGCCTCGCGCGTGTGGTCGGGTCTTATCCGCGACTACTATGCCCCACGCTGGGCAGCTTGGTTTGAAGCGCAGTGGACGGGCAAGGACTTCTCCCTCGACATATGGCAGCAGGCCTGGCTCTCGCGGCCCTATCAGCCGAGTCCGCCAGTGACCGGGGATGACGTGGTCAGCTCGGCCCGCACCCTGCTCACGCGGTGCGAGTTGCCAGCCTTCAAAGGAGACCTATGACGCGGCTGCTTTCTCGTCTTGCGCTCTTTCTACTTCCCGGCGGTTCTGCAACCGAGCAGCCATATGAGCCTTGCTTCCACGTAGCTGGATGCGCCTCTCACCATACACGGCCGCGTCATGGGAGGGCCGGCTCAGGCGCAAGCCGCCCCGAGCAGCACAGCACGCCTAACGGATGCTCCCATCCCGCCCTCCCGGCTCCTCGCCCCAGAACTCTTTCGACTTAATCGCAAGCCACCAAGGAGTGCCCCATGTACCGAAGTCATCGCAACCTGAACTTGCACCTGGACCTGCACCTGGATCGGCACCTGGCTATGACGCTCACGCTCTGCGGCACACTGGCGATGAGCGCCGTAGCCACCGCACAGGTGACCAACGCCCGCCTCGGCGGCACCGTCACTGATCCGAGTGGCGCCACCATCGCCCACGCGCACGTCACCGCCACCAACACCGCAACCAACCTCACCCAGTCTGTGGACGCGGATGACAGCGGCACCTACCAATTACCCGCGCTGCCTCCCGGCCCTTACACCATTACCACCAACGCGCCCGGCTTTGAGCAGGGCGTGCAAACCGGCATCGTGCTGACCGTTGGACAAAACGCTACCCTGCCGATCAAGCTCACCGTAGGCGCAACAACGGAGAGCACCACGGTCACTGCTGGCGCTGAACTGATCAACACCACCACGGCCGAGATCAGCCAGGTCGTTGGCGAAGACACCATCAAGGAGCTGCCACTCAATGGGCGCGACCCATCGAGCCTCGTCTTTCTTGCGGCCGGCGTGTCAAATGTCCTCATCTCGCAAGCATCATCCAACCAGACCAACCAGTCCTTCAACACTCAGACGGGAGCCTCAGCCGGCGGCGGACGCCAGGGCGGCACCTGGTACCTGCTGGATGGCGCGCCAAACATGGACACGGTCACGCTGCTCGCCGCACCTTTCCCGAATGCCGACGCAACGCAGGAGTTTCGGGTTATCACCAACAACTTCGACGCGCGCTATGGTTTCGCCCCCAATGCGGTCGTCAATATCCAGACCAAGGGTGGATCGAACTCGCTCCACGGCGGTGCGTTCGAGTTCATCCGCAACAACGCGCTGAATGCGGCCAATCCTTTCTCGGGCGCGGTCGACCAGTTAAAGCGCAACCAGTTCGGCGGCTACCTGGGTGGGCCCATCATTCGTGACAAACTCTTTTTCTTTGGCAATTACCAGGGGACGCGCAGTCACTACAACTCATCGACAAACACGGCAGACACGCCAACGCAGGCGATGCTGAACGGAGACTTTAGCGCAGTGCTTGGCTCGGACGGCAAACCTGCTGACCTGAAAGGGCCCTTCACCACGGTCAATGGCGTACCCAACCAGGTCAACCCGGCCCTCTTCAGCAAGGGAGCGCTGGCGCTCGATAAGTCCCTTCCCCTGGGGCAGAACCCGTCCAACGGTATGGTGACGTTTGCCAATCCAGCCGTCCATGCTAATTACGACGAAGGCACGGGCCGCCTGGATTACACAATCAACGATCGCCAGCGCGTCTTCGTGCGTAATTTCATCTATGAACTCAACCAGCCCGGCGCCAGCACTCCTGGCAACATCCTGACCGGCGTTACTGGCACCATAGGCAAATACCTTAATGATGCCGCGGGTCATACGTGGACGATCAGCCCTACCCTGCTCAACAGCATCACCGTTGCTTACAGTAGTTACGATTACGACATCGGCACAGTGGTCAAGGATGCGTCGGGCAATCAACTTTGCCTGTCACAATTCATCAATGTTGTTGACCCGCCGGGGAACTGCTACATCAACCTGGCGGCCGAGGAGGGCAGCAACTACTACGGAGGCGGCACCGGCTTCGGGGTTTTCTCAAGCGAACCCTACTACACCAAGCGCCGCGACTGGATTCTCTCTGACACGGTGACAAAGACGTTTGGCAAGCATGTCCTTGCCGCCGGTACTGACCTGTTGCATCGGCATTATTATGAATTCTATGCGGGACCAGTGAATGCGTCCGTGGGCTTCAACGGTTCCTATACCGGCTTTGTTCTTGCTGACTTCCTGCTCGGTTACTCTACCGGCGTAACGCAGGGCAGCGGCGAGGTGGGCAGCACCAATGGCTGGATGCTGGGGCTCTATGTCCAGGACCAGTACAAGTTACGCCCTAACCTTACGCTCAACGCGGGCTTGCGCTGGGATCCGAACCTGGTGCCGTCGATCACCGGGGACCGGGGCGCCTCCTTTATTCCTGGCAAGCAAAGCACGCGCTTTCCAAACGCACCGCTGGGGCTGATCTTTGCCGGCGAGCAAGGCATTCCGAGCGGGCTGGTGAATAACAGCTATGGGTACTTTGAACCGCGCATCGGAGTAGCCTGGCAGCCCAGGCCTAACCTCGCCGTACGCGCGGGCTTTGGACTCTTCACCACGCCGCTTGAAGATGCATTCTACAACCGCACGTGGGACGCGCCGCCTTTCTCCCCCAGCTACTCGACGATCTACTCAGCAGGCACGCCCGACCCGTTCGATAATCCCTGGAGTATCTACGCTCCCACCGGTGGCAAGAGTCCCTTTCCTCCTTTTGTCAATGCAAGCACTACGCCTTCGGCTAACTCGACCTTCCCTGCGCAGGTAAGTCTGCAAGCGGTATTTCAGCCGAATTACAAGTTGGGCGTAACTCAAAGCTGGAACTTTTCCGTAGATGAACAGTTTGGATCTACCATGGCGCTGCACATGGCCTATGTAGGTTTACAGTCCTACCACCAGGCCACCACCGTAGAGCAGAACCCGGGACACTACTTTGGGCCGCCCAGCACCGACCCGACGCAGCCGGGCTCAAATGACGGCGCACGCACTACCTACCCCAATTTCATCAGTGTTCTGCAGGTGCAGGACGGAGCCACGGCGAACTATCATGCGCTCCAGGTCGGGGTTGAGAAGCGCTACTCTCATGGCTTCCAGTTTCAGTCCAACTTCACCTGGTCCAAAGCAATGGATGTGGGCGGCTCCGGTGATCCGACCTTCGAGTCAAGCGTCAGCGATCCATACGACATCCGTCACGATCACGGTTACTCAAGCTTGAACTATCCATTTATCTGGGTATCGAATCTTCTCTACCGCGCGCCTTCGCTCAACGGGCACAACTTCTTCCTGAAGCAGACGCTCGGTGGCTGGGAGTTCAGCGGCGTTTACTCCGCGCAGTCTGGCCCTCCATTCACGATGAACGGCGGGAACGGCAACAACAACTCCTACTTCGATGTCAACCAGGATCGCGCCGACGTTGTGCCAGGGCAGCCGAGGAACATCCGCTCAGGCAGCAAGTCCAACTGGCTCAACCACTACTTCAATCCCGCAGCATTTACCAACAACGCCTATGGCACCCCGGGCAACGTGATGAAATACAGCATCCAGGAGGCCCCCATCCAGAGCGCGGACGTAGCCTTCATCAAGAACTGGAGCTATCACGAACGCTACACGGCGCAGTTCCGCTGGGAGATGTTCAACGCACTCAACCACCCGAGCTACGGCCAGCCGGATTCTAATCCCGGCGACGGCAATTATGGCCAGATCACAAACATTGGTGCCATTGCACCTCGTGTCATGCAAGGTGGCCTGAAGCTTACCTTCTAGCACTTCAGCCAGTTGCTTTGCTCGCGGCCCTTCTTTTCGAAGGGCCGCTTTTCTTTGCAAGGCGCATCACTCCGCCGGGGCAATCGGGAGGCGAACCTCGGCCTCGCAGCCTCCCTCCGCCTTGTTCCTCAACCGTATGGTGCCGCCGTGGCCTTCCACGATCTGCTGCGCAAGCACCAAGCCTATCCCTGTTCCACCAGCCTTGGTGGTGTAGAACGGCACGAACAGGTTGCTCGCATTCGCAATTCCAACCCCCGTATCCGCAATCGTGATCACAGCATCCCGCCCGGTAACACGCCAGGTTACCAGGGCCTCCGGCTGCCCGGTTTGATCGGGCGGCCACACGCGGCTCAGCGAGGCATCCACCGCGTTCTTGACGAGGTTGATCAGTGCCTGCTGTAACTGGTCCGGGTCTGCTGCCATATGCACTGCAGGGCCAGGCGTCAACTGCACCTGCATGCGGGTTTCGAGCTGGCAGACGCGCTCGAGCAGGGGTCTCAGTGCAACGGTGCGACGATGAGGCGAGGGCAGCTGTGCCAACTCACTGTAGGCCTGCAAGAAGTGGTTGAGCGACTCGGCGCGGTTTTCAATCACCGCCAGGCCCCGGTCGAGGTCAAGCTCAGCCAGATTATCCTGGTGGTCACCGCGGGCGCGCTTCTCTGACTGCGTCCGAAGACTCCCGGCGATGGACTTGATCGGTGTAAGTGAGTTATGAATTTCATGGCCCAGCACGCGGATCAATCGTCTCCACGCCGCCCGCTCTTCCTCGCGCAGCGCCGCGCTGACATCGGAAAGCACGAGCAGTGTATGCGCGATACCCCGCAAGCGGAACTCAGACCGCTGCACCACCCACCTGGACGAGCCCTGCGCATGCTCAATCGAGATCAGCTCATCGGGTGCTGCGTAGAGCACGTGGGCCAGCCCAAGCATCTCGGCACGCTTGCCGAGAGAAGCTTGCGCCTCCAGGCCGAAGGCACGCTCGCCCGCCGCGTTCAGCAGCCTCAGCTGACCATCCGGCGCAAAGGCCAGCACCGGAGCGTGCATCGCCGTAACCACACGGTCGACCAAGGCCATGGCTTCAAGCGCGTTGCTGCGCCTGGCCTGCAACATACCGGCGAGCGCATTGATCTCAATCGCGAGGTCGCCCATCGCATCATCGCGGCGCCCGCCTCGCGCACGAAAGGAGTAGTCATCTTCGCGGAGCGCGGCTATCACGTTTGCCAGCGTTTGCAGGGGACGCACGACCTGCTCAGTAAAAGCTGACACCACAAGCGCCCAGACCAGGAGCAGCAAGCCGATCTCCACAACTGCCGTCATGGGTGCGGCATGCTGCATGTGTAACAGCGCCAGTAGCAAGAGCACAGAGGGCACAAGGAGCAACCACAGGAACATGCGGAGTCGTCGCTCGAAGCTAAGCCGGCGGGGCGAACGTCCCAGAGACAGTCTGCGGCGCGCGGCCCTAGAGGCCATACTTCTCTATGCGGCGGTAGAGGGCACCACGGCTCAGGCCCAGGGCCTCTGCTGCATGACTTACGTTGCCGGAGACGCGTGCCAGTGCCTTACGGATCAAAATAGCTTCCACTGCTTCCAGGCTCATCTCGTCAAAGCTGGCCGCAGCACTGTCTTTCCTGCTTCGGTGCGGAAGCAGTCCAAGGTCTGCCAACTCGATTCGTTCGCCGCCTGCCATCAAGGCCGCGCGCTCAATCGTATGATCGAGCTCACGCACGTTGCCCGGCCAATGATACTGGATCATGGCCTGCAGGGCCGCAGGTTCAAATCCGTTGAGCGTACGCCGGTATCTGGCAGCATGCCGCGCAAGAAAGTGCGCTGCGAGGGCAGGTATATCTTCGGTGCGATCCCGCAGCGCAGGCAGTTTAATCTCAACGGTGTTGAGACGGAACAGCAGGTCTTCACGAAAGAGACCATCGCGCACGGACGCCTGCAGGTCGGCATTGGTTGCCGACAGTACGCGCACATCCACACTCTGCGTGCGCGACGAGCCGACTCGCTCTAGCTCGCCCGTCTCAAGTACACGCAGCAGCTTGGCCTGCTGGCGCATGGGGACGTTTGCAATCTCATCGAGAAAGAGAGTGCCGCGGTGGGCGAGCTCAAAGCGGCCGATGCGGTCGCCGCGAGCGTCGGTGAAAGCACCCTTGACGTGGCCGAACAGCTCACTCTCAAATGTCCCGTCAGGCAGCGCACCGGTGTTGACGGTCACCAGTGAGCGTTGAGCGCGGGCGCTCAGGCGATGCATCGTCTGCGCGACCACTTCCTTGCCCGTGCCATGTTCGCCGGTGATGAGCACGTTGGCGTCTGAGGGGCCAATGCGTGTCATCGTCTGCAGCACCGCGTGCATAGCCGGTGCAGTCGCGATGAAGTCGGGCGCGCCCTCCGCACGCAGCATGCGATTCTCCGCCTCGAGCCATTGCGCACGTTTCTGCGAGCGATGCAGCTCAAGCTGGGTGCGCAGAACACTCAGCAGCCGGGCGTTCTCCCAGGGCTTCTGGATAAAGTCTGCGGCGCCGCGGCGCATGGCCTCGACGGCAAGCTCTACATTGCTCCACGCCGTCATGACGATCACCGGTAAGTCGGGGTGCAACGCGAGTATCTCCCGCAGAAGATCAAGGCCTTCCTGCCCGGAGGTGGTATCCCGCGTGTAGTTCAGGTCGATGAGCACACCGTCGAACTTGCCGCTTGAGAGGGCCTGCAGAACCATGGCTGGAGTCGTGGCACGCTCGAGTACGTAACTCTCAGGCCTCAGTAAAAACTCGAGCGCGTCCAGTATGTGCGGTTGATCATCGGCAATAAGCAGTCGGCAGGCATTGCTCTGCCGCGCACGCTCGTTGCTTATGCCGCTTGTCATACCTGCTCGCTCCTCGGCCGTTCGTGTCTCAGGGCTGTTGCGCCACACCTGTCTGCGCTGATTCTATCGAAATGTTGTAGGCCCCCAGTGTTGATCCCGCGGCACGGTATACCTCGACTGCTGCCTTTTGTTGCGCGGTCAGCGCTGCCACCAGGGCTGATTCTGCCGTGGCAAGGTCCCGGCGCGCCGTCGAGGTCTGCAGGTTTGACCCCGCCCCGAGAGCCTGCTCCTGTTGCGAGATATCAAAGCTTTTCTGTGCCAGGTCCCGGGACTTTCGCGCCGCCTCAACCCGTGCCAGGCTTTGCTGCAAAGCGTACTGCGCGTTGCGAACCTCGATCCGGATCTGCTTCTTTAACTGCTGCTGCCGCAGCCCAGCCTGGCGGTACTCGAGCTCCGAGCGATACTGGTCAGACTTGGCGATGCGGTTACGCAGCGGGATATCGACAGAGAGACCGACGTAATAGTCGGGCGAGCTGTTATTGAAGGAATTGCCAAGCGCACCACCAAAGTCCGTGGGCGCCGTAGAGGTCGTGTGTGCAGCAGGGTTGTTTAATCCAGCAAGCCCCGTGCCGGCGTAGGAGGCGGTAAGTGCAACGGTCGGCAGCAAGGCATTGTCTGCAGCCTTGCGACTGATCGTCCGATTTACCAGATCCAGGTTGGACTCACTCAGCTCGATCCGCTGCCGCAGCGCAGCATCGATCGCGTCTTCGGTGGCAGAGCCGGTTGCCGGTATCTGCGCAGAACTTTGATCTACAGGCTCTACGGGCATCGCCTCCAGCACACTACTATCGAGGTTCTTGGTGAGTGCATTCTTGATGAGCAACTCCTGGAATTGCAGTGCAGTCCTGGCAATGGACAGGTCCTGCTCGCGCGCCGCCGCCTCGCCTTCGGCCTTCAACACGTCCATGGCCGGGATCGCCTGCAGCTCCAGCTGCTTGCGTCCGCTAACCAGCATCTGCTGCGCATAGTCAAGGGAGCGCTGCTTTACCTGTTCATCCTCGTAGGCACTTACCAGGTCCCAGTACATATTCGCGATCTGGGTCACTGTACTGATGACCTGTAACTTGAAAGCCGCGTCAGAGATCTTCTGGTTATTCTTCGCTATACGTAAGTAGCGAAGGTTTGGCCCAGGGCCGAAACCAGCCAGCAACTGCTGCTGCAACGCGACCTGGTAGCGCGCGCCGAGCGTAGGGTTGAGGTAACTGTAAGGACTGTTCGAGGTCGCGCGGTCATTGTCCAGTCCAAAAGAAAAGACTGTGCCCGTCGGGAATGCCTGCGTGTACCCTACGTCTCCGATCGTCGTGTTGGACTGCAGAGACTGGACGCCGTAAATGGCGATATTCGAGAGCGGCTCGGTGAAGTGCTCAACACTGAACGTGCCGGCGATGGCAGGGTCATAGGATTGCACCGCGGTGCCAGTGCCAAGCGTTGACTGGACCAGCCCCGAGGCGCCCGTGCCTGCACCACCTGCGCCGCCGCTGGTGCCGCCTGCGCCCGCGCCGGCTCCCCCTGACCCAAACCCGCCTACGCCACCTCCAGGAGTGTTTTGCACTACGCCCGTGTTGACGCCGCGGAATGAACCGCCGGCCTGCGTGCGCAGCACGTCTGCCGCGGCTATCGGGATGTTGTAGCGGGCGATCGCAAGGTCCAGATTGTTCTCGATGGCGAGTGCAATGGCATCCTTCAACGATAAGTATAGTTTGCCGTCACGGATAAGACTGTCGAGGCGCGCGGAGTTCTCGAGCGAAGGCGCGGGTGCCTCGGTGGGCAGATAGGTACGCAGAGGATTATAGGAATGCGGTATATCGAGGCGCAGCGCAGGGCGTGGTGCCCTTGTATCGCTTGGCAGAGGGGATTGCTGCGCCTGCATAGAGATGGCGAGCGGCAGAAACAGGGTCGATGCGCGCCGAAACGTGCTGCTGCAAAGCAGGCGGATCAAGCGTGCGCTCCCGACGCGGCGACCGTATCACGCGCCAACCAGCCATCATGTAACTCAAGGATGCGCGTCCCGTAAGCAGCATTGGCTTGAGCGTGCGTTACCTGGACGATGGTAGTTCCCTGCTGGTTCAGTTCCTTGAATAACTGCATGATCTCCTGCGCCTGTGTTGAATGTAGGTTGCCTGTTGGCTCGTCTGCGAGCAGTAGGGCGGGTTGATGCACCACGGCGCGCGCGATGCCGACGAGCTGTTGCTGACCCCCGGAGAGCTGGCTCGGGAACAGGTCCTTCTTGCCGACGATCTGAAACCTGTCGAGCGTGTCAGCGACCATGGCCTGCCTCTGTGCTCGTGGTATTTCCTTGTACGACAGGGGTAAGTCGATGTTTTCGGCCACGGTCAGGTCATCGAGTAAGTGGTAACTCTGGAAGACCATGCCAATCTGCTTCCGCGACAAGTCGGCTCGCTGCTTGCGTCCAAGCGTATGGACCGGCACGCCGGTAAAGCTGAACTCCCCGCGCCACTGATCGTCAAGCATGGCCAGTATGTTCAGCAAGGTTGACTTACCCGCGCCGGATGGCCCCATGATCGTCACAAACTCGCCCTCGCGAATGGAGAGCGAGATTCGGCGCAACACCCAGGTCTCGCTTGGGCCCGCCTTGTAACTGCGCTCCAGGTCTTTTAACTCGATCATCGTGATCCATCCTTTTAGGTATGCATCTCTTGCACGAACTTATTCATCGCGCAGCAGGATAACTGGATCCACCTGAAGCGCACGCCGTGCCGGCACGAGTGTCGCAGCAAGCCCGAGCAGCGCCATGCCCGCTATGCTGCCAACCAGCACTACCGGGTCCTGCGTCGTGGCCTGGTAAACAATATGCGCCAGCAGCCTGCTGGCCAGCGTCCCAAGTGTCAGGCCGCCAAGCGATCCAAATAGCAGCAGCCTCGCCGGCCGTCCAAGCGCCGCCGCCAGCACCTCAGTGCGTCCCGCGCCGAGCGCCACCCGCAGGCCAAGCTCGCGCATACGCCTGCTCACCGCGTACGAGGCCGTGCCGAAGATGCCGGTGATCGCGAGTATTGCGGCAACTCCACCCATCACGCCCAGTGCGGCGGTTGCCGCAATCGACGGAAACAGCACCATACCCATGGCCGAAGGCCAGCTGCTGATTGTCACCGGCAAACCCGGCTCCAGTTGGCTAAAGATCGCGTGCACTGCGGCTGCGGCAACAGCTTGTCCCGCCCGTGAACGGATAACAAAAATCGCACGAGTGTCCGGTGAACGGGCGGTGGAGTAGAACATGGCGGCAGCCGCAGGTTCGGTCAACGTGACATACTTGCCATCCTCGACAATGCCGATGACCTGCCACCGCTGGGAACCACGGACAAAGTAGCGACCCAGGGCGTTGGCGGGACCATACAGTTTGCGTGCCAGGGTCTGGTTGATGATGGCAGCACGCGGCGCCTTATCGTCGTCGTGCCAGCTAAAGTCGCGCCCGCTCAAAAGCCTGGTCTGCGCGGCAGCAAGGTAGCCCGGCGACACATCGTAGCGGCTTGCATCGGCGATGGCGTGCGAGTCGCGGAAGTCCGTGGTGCCATCGGCGTATACGTTTGAATCTGTCGTACTCAGACTCAGCGGCAGATTGTCGGCAAGGCCCACTGCTGTGACGCCAGGCAGTGCAGCGATTGCATCCATCGCGCGCTTCTGGAAGAGCAGCGCCTGCTCCTGCCTGTAACCCACCATCTGCAGGTCGAAGCTGGCCAGTAGTGCGCCCTCAGGTTGGAAACCGTAGGAGGTATGCAGACTGCGCTCCAGCCCGCGCACCGCCACCAGCGAGGAGGTCACAAGCACAGAACAGAGCACGATCTGGAGCACCAGGAGAGCATCGCGCAGGTTGAAACGCCCCATTGCCCCGCAGCCTGACGGACCGCTCTTCAAGGCGAGTGAGGCGTCTTCGCGCCAGACCTGCTGTACCGGCACCAGCCCGAAGAAAAGTCCTGCGCCGAGAGCAAGCAGCAGGGCAAGCACCGAGACGCGTACGTCGGCATTGACCATCACCTGCACTGGGAAGTCCGGCGATGGCCGCCACAGGCTCAACGCGCGCAGCACGGCTTGCGCACCCAGCAGGCCAAGCACGCCCCCGGCAAGTGAAACCACGACTGCCTCGGTGACCAGTTGCCGCACCAACGCGGCTCGACTTGCGCCCAGCGCCAGGCGAACTGCAAGCTCGCGCGCCCGGTCGGCGGCCCGCGCGGCGAAGAGGCTGCCGAGGTTTGCGCATGCAGCCAACAGAACCAGCCCAGCCAGTCCCATGACCCCGATGAGAAACAGCCGCACTGGACCACCGAGCAGGTCGCCGAGCAATCCCGGGCGAGAGAGCGTGAAGCCGAGACTTTCATCTTCCAGGTACTGTCGAGCCAGCTGCCTGGCAACAGTGTTGACGTCCGCTGTGGCCTGCGCCACACTCACTCCGGGCTTGAGACGACCTATGACCCAGCTGCTGTGATCGCCGCGCGCCTCCAGGTTGTTGTAGCCCTCGAGCTGCTCCTGCTGTGACAGCGGCACCCACAGGTCGGCACCAAAAAACAGCTCGGTTCCGGTAAAACTCTTTGGCGCAACCCCGAGCACAGTGAAGGGGTGCTTGTTTAGCTCGATCGTCTGGCCGACGATAGACGGGTTGCCCCCCAGATGACGCTGCCAGTAACTGTAGGCAAGCACCGCGTAGGCTGCTGAGTTTGGTCCATGAACATCGGCGGGATGAAAGAAGCGACCAAGCGCCGGCTGCACTCCGAGCACGTCGAAGTAATTGTCAGTCGTCCCGTAGAACCAGCTTTTCTCAACGACGCCGGCTACCTCCACCCCCACGCGATCTACCTTGTACGCAGCGACCCCGGAGAAGCTGTGGTTCCGATCACGCAGATCGCGGTAGTCCGGGTAGGACTGTGAAGGCGAAGAGGGGCTTCTGCCGGTGTTGCCCACACGATCGAAAAACACGAGTTGCTTTGCATCCGGCAGCGTCAGCGGACGCAGGATCAGCGCGTTCAGCACACTGAAGACGACAGCGTTTGCGCACACGCCCAGCGCAAGCGTAAGCACGACCGTGCATGCAAAGCCGGGCGACTTGCGCAACTGACGTAGCGCGTAGCGAATGTTCTGGATCAGCGTCGACATCCCTTGTCTTCCCTCCGATTGCTCAGCGAGTTATTCGGTGCGCAAGGCCTGCATCGGGTCAATGCTTGCTGCCCTGCGCGCGGGGATCAGCCCAGCAAGCGCAGAGGCGAATGCAAGCACGAGAACAGCGCCGGCGAGCACGTACAGGTTTGCGCCTGCCATGCCGTACAGCTGCGACTTGATCCAGTGCACGCCGAGATAAGCGATCGGCACGCCAAGCGCCAGGCCAAGGCCGGCCTGCAGCAGCGCGCCACGCATCACCATGCCGACAACGCTCGCGCGTCCTGCACCCAGCGCCATCCGCACGCCGATCTCAGACGTGCGGCGCGCGACCGTGTACGAGGTGACGCCGTAGAGCCCGACCGAAGCCAGTACCAGCG
Organism: Candidatus Babeliales bacterium; assembly: GCA_964658255.1. Taxonomy (GTDB): domain Bacteria; phylum Acidobacteriota; class Terriglobia; order Terriglobales; family Acidobacteriaceae; genus EB88. Next base: position 20,617 of record CAZZYO010000004.1, on the reverse strand, counting down.
CCAGCACGCCGAACAACTGCATCAATCGCGCCAGCAACCGCTCCTGGTTAAACATGCCGCCCACCTGGTGCTCAAAGGTGGAGTAGTCCTCAACGGTGAGGTTGGGGTTGATGCTGGCCAGCGTGCGCCTCACCTGCTCTTCCAAGCCCGGGGCAGGACCTTTGAGCTGCAGCATGAAGTTGTTGGCATACATGGAGCGCACATCGTGCTCGGGGTCGGTCCTGGCCGCCTGCAGCAGCGGGCGAAAATACATAGCGCGCAATGGGTCATGCGGGTCGTTATAGACGACGTTGTTGACCACGCCGACAATGGCCATATCGGTCGAGCTCTTGACCCCGGAGGTGCCAAAGCGTTTGCCGATGGGGTCCTCGCCATTGGGGAAAAACTTCTTGACGAAGGCCTGGTTGACGACCACGACCGGCGGCGCGGTGGCCGTGTCCTGTGCAGTGATACCGCGCCCCCGCAGCACGCGCTGGCCAATCAGGTCAAAGAAGTCGGGGCTGACACGCACCCAGGAAGCCGAGATCTCCTGGCCGGAGTGCGGCTCGGGGCGGCCTTCGATAAAAGCGCCCTCGCCCCAGTTGTTGCCCTCCATCGGCGAGTAAAGCGAAATGCTCACGCGCTGGACCCCCGGTAGCGCGGAAAAACGATTCTCAATCTCGGTGTAGAGCGCCTGCAGCTGAGTGGTCTTGTAACCTGCGCCTTCGGGGTCGATATGGACGACCATGCGTCCTTCGGTCTCAAAGCCGAAGTGCTGGTGCTCAAGATTGCCAAGGCTCTTGGACATGAGCCCTGCGCCGACTAGCAGCACGAGCGAAAGCGCCGCCTGCAGCACGACAAGCGATCGCTGCAGCAGCGAGGAGCCATCGCGCGTGGTGCGGTTGGCGCCGCGCAGCGCATCGGCCGGCTGCGCGCGCGAAGTGATCCACGCGGGCGCGATGCCGAAGAGCAGGCCTGTGATCAGCGACAGCGCAAAGGAGAACAGCAGAACAGGTACAGACGGGCTGGCATCGATCGGCAGCGACGGCGAGTCAGGGAAGGCAAGCGAAAGCAGCAGGCGCGTGCCGGCATACGCGACCGCAAGGCCGGCCAAGCCGCCAAGCGTTGAGAGCACCAGGCTCTCAGTCAGCAGCTGTCGCAAGAGTCGACGGCGCTGCGCTCCGAGCGCCATGCGCAGGGAGGTCTCGCCGGCGCGTGCCATGCCACGCACCAGCAGCAGGTTGGCAATATTCGCGCAGGCGATCAACAGCACCAAAGCCGAGATTGCCATCAGCAGGTGCAGCCCGCTCGCGTACTGCTGCTGCATGTTCGCAATACCAGCCCCGCCCGGGGTGAGCACTACATGGGACGCAGCCAGATCCTTCTGCTCGTCTGCCTTCTGATATGGGTCGAGCGTCGCAAGATATTCGCGCAACCTCGCGCCCAGGCGCGCCTGCAAGGGCGCAAGCGCTACACCGGGCTTGATGCGGCCCAGGATATACACCCAGTTCGCGCGGCGATCATGGAGAAATGGTGACACATCCATGACAGGCTCCTGCGAGAAAGGCAGGTAGATGCTCGATGGCCTGGTCTGCAGGCGATCGCCGTAGAAGCTTGGCGGCGTAACGCCAACCACGGTCACGGGGTGCGTATTGACGATGACCGTGCTGCCAATCAACGTTGGATCAAGCGCGAAATCATCACGCCAGGCCTGATAGCTGAGCACCGCCGCAGGCGCGGCATTGGGCTGGTCATCGGCCGGTAAGAGCAGCCTTCCGGCATACGCCTTCAAGCCAAGCGTAAGAAAATAATTCCCCGAGACAAACTCGGAACGCGTGCTCTTTGCCAGGGCATCCGGCTTGCTGCCGCGCACCGTCATGCGCTCGTCGCCCGACTGCATCGCGGCGAGGTGCTCGAACTCGGGCGCGCCCGCCTGCAGGTGCTGGTACAGCTCGTAGGCAAATAGCGAGTAGTCGTTGCCGTCGGGAATGCCATTGTTGACGCAGCAGTCGTCACGGTCGCCGATGCGCACCAGCGTCTTTGGGTCAGCGACGGCAAGATTGCGCAGCAGCACGGCATGCACGAGCGTAAAGATGGCGGCATTGGCACCGATGCCGAGGGCAAGTGTGAGGATCGCTGTGGCGGCAAAGCCGGGCGCACCCTTGAGCTGGCGGAGTGCGTAGCGGAAATCCTGGATGAGTGTCTGCATGGTCTTAGCCTTTCCTTATTGCCGGCGAAGCACGTCGTTCGGGTTCAACCTTGATGCACGCCACGCAGGCGCCAGGCACGCGCAGGCGCAGACTGCGAGCAGCAGCAGCGTGGTCGCAACAAAGGTGAGCGGATCAAGCGGGCGCGTGTGGAAGAGCAGCGAAGCCATGGCCCTGGCGAGCGCAACCGAAGCCGCCACGCCGAGCGCGAGCCCGAGCGCAGAGAGACGCAGGCCTTGCCACAGGATCAGTGCGAGGACCGATGTGCGATCTGCTCCCAATGCCAGGCGCACGCCGAGCTCGGTTGAGCGCTGCGCCACCATGTAGCTCAACACCGCGTACAGGCCGACAGCGGCAAGCAGCAGAGCGATGGCTGCAAAGCCTGAAAGCAGCAGCGTCTGGAACCGCTGCTGCGCGGTTGATTGCGTGAGCAGGCTCAGGTGCACGCGGTACACCGGCAGCGAGGCGTCGTCCTGCGCGACGACAGAGCGCACGCCCGCGACGTAGTTGGCCGGGCTCCCGGTGACGCGCAACGCAAACGTCGGTTGGATACTGGGCACCTGCGCAAACGGAATGTAATAGGCAGGCGCGGGCTGGTCGGTCAGGCTGGTGTGCGTGACGTTCTGAATGATGCCTATGATCTCGCGCGACTCGGGCTTGTCGCTCGCGGAAAGATCAGAGGTTACACGTTTGCCGATTGCGTCGACGCCCGGGAAAAAGCGATCCGCAAAGGCCTGGTTGATGATCATGACCCTGGGGTTGTCGGGGCGCTCTTCTGCGTCGCCAAAGAGTCGGCCGCGCCGAAGTGGCATCTGCAGGACACGGAAGAAGTTCGAGGCAACGACGGCGGTGCGCGCGCTCGGCTCTTCTCCGGGTGCGCTGGGTTGGCCATCGATGGAGAAGGAGAGGCTCATGTCATTCTGGCTGAGCGGCAGGGGAAAACCGTAGGTCGCATAACTTACGCCGGGCATTGCGGCAAATTGTGCCTGTAGCTGTTGCGAGAATTGCAATCGCCGCCGTTCGTCAAAGCGCTTCTCCGGCATGCCTACCTTGAAGGTGAGCAGGTGTTGCGGGTTGAAGCCGGGATCGACCGAGAGCACGCGGTCAAAGCTGCGGATCAGCAAGCCCGCGCCAACCAGCAGAACCAGGCCGAGCGCAGTCTCGCCAACGACCAATGCGCTGCGCAGACGATTGCTGGAACGCGGGCCAGTACTGCCGCGGCTGTTTTCGCGCATGGCCATCGAGGGATCAAGCTGCGAACTGCGCCACGCAGGCGCAACCCCGAAGACCAGGCCCGTGACAAGCGAGCCGGCGAGTGCGAAGAAAAAGACGCGCGGGTTGAGCGAGAGCTCGTGCACTCGCGGGAGCCCTGCAGGCAGCAGCGCCGGCGCGACACGCAGCAGGGCTGCCGCGATGGCCAAGCCGAGCAAGCCGCCAAGGCTGGCGAGCGTCAACGATTCGAGCAGCAGCTGCAGGGCAATCTGCGTGCGGCTTGCGCCGAGGGCTGCGCGCAATGCGAGTTCTGCCTGGCGCGCCGCGCCGCGAGCCAGCAGCAGCCCTGCAACGTTCGCACAGGCGATCAGCAGCAGCAGAAACACTGCGGCGAAGAGCAGGTGCAGTGGCCGCTCGAGGTCGCCGGTGACATTCTCCATCTCTGAAATCACGCTGACGGCGGTGAGCTTTTTGTCTTCGTCCGGATACTGGGCGGCGAGCGCATGCTGGATGGTCTGCATCTCGGCGCGCGCCTGCTCCAGCGTGACCCCGGAGCGAAGCCGCCCGATCACGCTGGCCTGGTTCCATCCACGCTGCCGTGCGGAGGGGTTTTTGCCTTCGGCCAGGGTCGCAGGCGTGAACCAAAGCTCCGCATCCGGCGCGTCGGGGAAGTTGAAAGCGGCGGGCATCACGCCAATAATCGTGTAGGTCTCCTCGTTGATGGCGATAGTCTGGCCAAGGACGTGCGGATTCAGGTTAAAGGCCGACTGCCACAGACTGTGGCTGATGATGACGGCGCGATTGCCTGCGCCTTCCTCGGCGCGAAGAAAGCTGCGGCCAAGCTCAGGCGCAAAGCCAAGCACTCGGAAAAAGTCGGACGAGACAGTCATGCCATCGACCCTGCGCGCAGACCCATGACCTGGCGTGGCACCGACCGTAAACGAAGTGCCCTGGTAGGAGGCGAGCGCGTCGAAGCTCTGCGCGCGTGTGCGCCAGTCAAAGAAGTTTGGGTAGGAGGTGTCAGAGGGCAGCGTCGCCTCGCCACCAGCCGCGTCGCCGCGCGAGAGCGTGTCGAGTGCGACCAGCTGCTCGGGGTGCGGAAAGGCAAGCGGCCGCAGCAGCACCGTGTCTACCAGCGAGAAGATAGCGGTTGCCGCGCCGATGCCAAGGGCAAGCGTGAGCGCGGCGGTCAGGGTGAAACCCGGTGAGCGGCGTAGTTGCCGGAGCGCGTAGCGTAGGTCGTTCCAGATCGCAGGCATGGTTTACTCCGTCCTCAACGCTTCCACCAGATCGACCTGTGCGAGACGCCAGGCTTGAATGTTTCCGGGGACGCCAGGCTTTCGCGCCAGAAGGCGTCGCTCACCACAGCCACTGGCTGGTGCGCATCTCCTGGCGAGAGCCTGCGCATCGTGCAGAGCGACCCGCCGCATTACCACCGAAAGGACCACGTCCGGCATCGCCGTCGTCGCGCCGATGCCGAGCGTGAGAAGCGCAACCGGCGCAGGGCGGGTCGAGCAGCGCAACTGCCGAGGTGCGTAGCGAAGATCATGGAAAAACGAATGCATGCTCATCTCATCTACTCGGTTCTCAGCGCTTGCATGGGGTCGATGCACGCTGCTGCGTATGCCGGCAGCAGGGTGGCCAGGACTGCGATGCCCAGCACAGCAAGGGCGGCGAAAGCGTAGGAGAGAAGATCGAAGGCGGGCAGCGCGCCGACCACACTGCTGAGCACGCGCACCAATGCAAGGGACAGCCCCAGGCCACCCGCAATGCCGACCAGGGCCACGGCGAGCGCTTTGCGCAGTACCAGGCCGAGTACCTGCCCCCTGGTCGCACCGACAGCGATCCTCAGCCCGAATTCGAACGAGCGCCGCGACACGGAATACGCCGTCACGCCGTACATGCCGATGGCGGCGAGCAGAATGCTTACGCCGGCAAAGCTCGCGAAGAGCAGCGTGCGAAAGTTTTCGCCCCGCTGGGTTTCGCCGATGCTCGCGCGCATGGTCGTGGCCTTGACCGCGAACTCAGGATGCGCGGCGAGCAGGCTCGCACGCAGCGTGTTGATCATGACCGCCGGATCAGTGCGCGTGCGCACCAGCAACTGCATGTCAGCCGCTGCGCGAGGCACCTGGGCCACCGGCGCATACAGGGTCGGATAGGGTGGGCTGGCTGGCGAGTCGTCGCGGATGTCGCCAACCACGCCGACGATCGTGCGTCCATCCAGATTGGAGTCAAAGCCGCAGACAATCTTTTGGCCCAGCGGATCTTCTCCTCGAAAGACGCGGCGAGCCAATGCCTGGTTGATGAGCATGACCAGCGGCGCGTGCAGCCCATCCTGCGGCGACAGGGCGCGTCCGCGCAGAAGAGGCACGCCAAGTGTTTGGAGAGCGCCGGGTGAGGCGGCGCGGAAATTAGCGTGGGGCAGGTTGGTCGCCCCTGGAGCAAAGACCTGCTTGCCTCGCACTGCGAAGTCAACGTCTGATCCGCTCGAGACCATGGGTGCGCCATAGATGGCGCCGGCGGAGGCGACGCCCGGCTGCACGGCGGTGAACGCCAGCAGCGCATCCAGTCGAGCAAGGTTGGCCTGGTTGATGCCCTCCCAGGCAGCCTCGACTCGGGCCTCGGCAGCCGGAGATTCGTCGCTCGGGACAGGCGCTGGCGTGGGCAGGATCGCGTGCGTGTCGAGCGTGATCAGGTGATCCGGCGTGAAGCCGAGCTCTTGCCGCGACTCGGCGATGAGCTGGCGGGTAAGCAACAGCGCCGCGACAGAAAGCGTTAACGTGAGCGCAACCTGGGCGATGACAAAGCTGTTGCGCAGCCGCAGGGTGGCTCGGCCTTCTGTGCCGCGCGAGGCATCCTGGCGCAGGGCAATGGAAGGGTCCAGATGGCACGAGCGCCAAATTGGTAGCACGGCGGTAAGGCTGATCAGCAGCAGACTCACGGCAAAAGAGAACAGAAGCACGTGTGCGTTGAGCTCTATGTCCGCGAGACGCGGAGTGTCCGGCGGGGCAAGCCGCACCAGCAGCCGCAAGGCAGGAACAGCCAGCAGCAAAGCAGCGACACTGCCCGCGCCAGCGAGCAGGAAAGCTTCAAGCATTGCGCGGGAGGCGAGTGCCGCGCGCGAAGCCCCGAGCGCCGTGCGGATGGTGACCGAGCGCATCTGCCGGGTCGCCCGCACCAGCTGCAGATGCGTCACATTGGCGCAGACGATCAGCAGCACCACCGCGACCGCGCCCATCAGTAGGCGCAGGATCGGCCGCAGCGCACCCACTAACTGCTCCCGCAGTGGAACAGCCGTAATTGCCTTGTGGCTGTCTTCTGGATAGGCCTTCTGCAGCTGCTGCGAAAGGGCCGCGAGCTCCCCCGCCAGCTGCTGCTCACTCACTCCTGGGCGACGCTTGCCGATGGCCTGCTGGTTATAGGCGCTGCGACTGGCGATTTGCGGAAAAGCCGGCGCCTCAAACCAGACAACGCTCCTGCCAGGGAACGAAAACCCTGCGGGAAGCACACCGACGATCGTGCGCGGCGCGCCGGTCCATTGCAGCACCTGGCCAAGCGCAGCCTGCGGCGAGCCGAAGTGGTCGCGCGCAAACTCGGCGCTGACAAGTGCGTCCCGTCCGTCCGCGTCTCCACCGTTCTGGTCAGCGGCGGCAAAGAGGCGCCCGGCGACCGGCTGCACACCCAGCACCTGGCCAAAGCCCGGGCTCACGTTGGCGATAGGGAGGTAAAGCGCCTCACCGTGGAGAGCAAGCCCGTCCGCATAGGCTGCGTAGTGGGCCGTTGCTTCGAGCCCATGCACCTGCTGCGCGATGTCGCGGTAATCATCTCCGCCGAGGCGCGGGATGGATCGGTTCTGGTCAACAAAACGGGTCTGCAACGCTACGAGGCGATCGGCATCGCGGTAGCCGAGCGGGCGCAGCAGGACGCAGTCGACAACCGTGAAGATGGCGGCATTCAGGCCTATGCCAATGGCGAGTGTTGCGACCACCGTTAAGACGAAGCCAGGCGCGCGCAGTAATCCGCGGAGGGCAAGACGTAGCTCTCGGAGAAATGTGTTCACAGGATTACTCCGTCCTCAGGGCTTGCATGGGGTCGATCGAAGCCGCGCGGCTCGCCGGCAGCCAGGCTGCCACCAGTGCGACCAGCAGCAGCGCGCCGAGCGATGCGGCGGCTACGCCCACGCTGGTCGGCGAAACTCCGTAGAGGAAGCGCCGGATCAGCGCGCTGCCCGCAGCCGCGAGCACCACGCCTGCCAATGCGCCGACAGCGGCCATGCTCATCGCTTCCCGCAGAACCATGCCCAGCAGCTGCTCACGGGAGGCGCCAAGGGCAAGCCGGATGCCGAGTTCGGCGGTCCTCTGGTGCACCCGCAGCGCCAGCACGCCGAAGAGCCCGATAGCGCTTAACAGCAGGGCGATAAGGGCAAAGGTGCTGCTGAGCGTAGCGATCAGCCGCTCTGACCCGAGCGACTGGTCCACCTGGTCAGAGAGGGGCAGAAATGCCATGTAGCCGGTCTGCGGCGCATACCTGGCCAGGGCGGCGCGGTAGGCAGTCGTTGCCTCGGCGACGGTTCCGCTGCGAATCATGAACACCATGTTGTTGGTGTAGCCGCCGATGGCCATCGCCTCCGGGCCAAGGGGAAAGTAAAGCGTTGGCGGCGCGGGCTCACGCAGGCTTGCGTACCTGGCATCCTCAACGATGCCGAGAATCCTGCAGGTAGCCTCAAGCTTCGGGCCGCGCCCGTTAACCGCCTTGATTGAATCGCCCACTGCGTTCGCGCTGTTGGCAAACAGCAGCCGAGCGGCCGCCTGGTTTAGCACGCACACGGTGCGGCTATGCTCGTCAGCAGTAAACTCGCGCCCGGCCAGGAGCGCCGTGCCCATGGTGTGAAAGTAGCCCTCGCCGACCTCATTGAACTTGACCGGGTGATCGTCGTGGGAATGGGCGAGCGCGTGCACGGTCAGCTCGGGCGCAAAGCCGGTCAGCGGCGTCACCCAGGTGTAGGCGGCTGCCTCGACTCCTGGACTCCCGCGCAGGGTCTCGACCATTCGGCCGTAGAGCGCGGTGATCTCTGCCGGGCTGCCTTTCAATTCCTGGAACTGCGCGGTCACCATCGTGAGGTGGCGGGGCTCAAAGCCGGCATGGTTGCTGCGCAGGCGGATCAGCGTCTGCGCGAAGAGCCCTGCGCCGAAGACCAGCACCAGCGCGAGCGCGAACTGCGCGGGCACAAAGATGCGCTGGCGTAACTGGTTGCTGCGCCGATTGGAGCCGCCCGCCTTGAGCAGAGTCGCGGGCGGCGTGCGCCCGGCCATCCATCCCGGCGCCAGCCCAAAGACAAGCGTGGTGAGCAGAGCAAGCAGCGCGCTGAGCAGAAAGACCCGTCCATCGGGGCGTAACAGCGTCGGCTCAGCCGCACCCGGCGGGGTAAGGTATGCGCCCAGCGCGCCCGTGCTTGCCCAGGCCAGTCCGCCGGCGATCAGCGAGCCGGCGGCCGAAAGCAGCAGCGACTCGGTCAGGCATTGCCGCAGGATGCGCATCCGCCCGGCCCCAATCGCTGCGCGCACGGCAAACTCGTGCTGCCGCGACTGCACCCGCGCAAACTGCACGCTGGCCAGGTTGACGCAGCAGAGCAGCAGCACCAGACCCACGATGCCCTCAAGGATCAGCAGCGGCTGCCTGTACTCCTGGCCAAGCCACCCAAAGCCGCGACTCTCACCCTCGGCTGCCAGCCGCGCATCGTGGAAGTCCGGGATGGACCGCAATCGCGTGGGCAGCAGCATGCGCACCTGGGCCGCAGACACGGTCGCCAGTTCTGCATTGAGCTGGCCGACCGTGGCTCCGGGACGCAGCCTGCCCAGCACCATCACCTCCGAGTTTTCCGGAGCCTTGTACGCGTCCAGGTCGGGTCGCGGCGCCTTGACCGAGAGAAAGTGCATCGGCAGCAGGACCTTTTCGCCCATGCCGACAAAGACTCCCTGGTAGTCAGCGGGAAGCACCCCGACGACGGTGGCCACATGGCCCGATACCGTGATGTGCCGGCCTACAATGGCCGGATCGCCGTGATAGTTCGCCTGCCAGAAGCCGTAGCCGAGCACCGCTGGCCACCCCCCTTCCGGGCCGCCAGGCACATCGTCCGCCGGGGTCAGCAGCCGGCCCAGATAGGGGTGCACGCCCAGCATGGAGAGCGCACCGCCACTCACCATCTCGCAAGCGATCGACCGCAGCGTACCCTGCTCGTCGGCGACAGAGAGCATGTCCGGGCTCCAGCCGGAGAGCCCTTCGACGCTCTTCAGCTGCCTGCGCAGTACCTCCAGCCCGGCCAGCGACTGGATGGGCGATACCTGCAGCATCTTCTGCACCTTGAAGCCGACCGTGACCAGTTCCGCCGGACGCGCGACCGGGAGCGAGCGCAGCATCGTGTCGTCGATCAGCGTAAAGATGGCGGCGTTCGCGCCGATGCCCACGGCAAGCGTGAGGATAGCCGTCAGCGCGTACCCGGGAGCACGCCGTAGCTGGAGAAGTGCGTAGCGAAGGTCCTGCAAAAAAGTCTGCATCTTCTACTCCGTCCTCAGCGCTTCGACCGGGTCGATCTGCGTGGCGCGCCAGGCAGGCAATAGCGTCGCCGTCAGCACGGACGCGGACAGAAGAACGGCCGTGGGCAGCAGGAGTGGAAGCACATGCGCAGGATCGCCGAAGGTGAGCATGGCGCCAAGCACGCGCAGGGCTAGCCAGCTTGCTGCCACACCCCCGGCCAGGCCTGGGACCAGCACGCGCCAGGTCCCGCTCAGCAGCAGCAGGAGAACGCCCTCGCGCGTTGAGCCGAGCGCGAGGCGCAGACCCACTTCGCGCGTGCGGTGTGCCACATCAAAGGCCACCAGCCCGTACACGCCCAGCATGACCAGCACCAGCGCAACCGTGGCAAAGGCGGCCAGCAGGGCTGCGTTCCATCGTGGCTGCGTGTAGTGCTGGTCGAGGACTTGCGTCAGCGTCGCAAAATGTCCAACCGTTGCCGACCCGTCAAGGCGCTGGACAAGCTGTTTTACCTCTGGCTCAAGCGTGCTTGCAGGCAGGGTGGAGCGAATGGCGAATTGCATGTGCGGCCACCCGCCGTTCTCAGGCGCATACACCTCCGGCTGCGTGGCGCCGGCAAGGTCACCGCCCACGCCCTGCACGTTGCCGATCACGCCGACAATCTCGCTGAACGCGGGCTGCGCATTTACTCCGGCACTCCACACCAGGCGCGCGCCTACCGGATTGCGCTTGGCGAAGTAGCGTGCGGCCAGCGCCTGGTTGACCAGCACGGACGCGGTTCCAAATCCGTCTGCATCGCCTGCTGCAAGTTCCCGTCCTGCGAGAAGCGGTATCTGCATCGCCGACACATACCCTGGCGTGATCGAGCGGCCCTCGGCCACCACTGCGTCACGTCTCGCAGTCGGCGGCTGCCCTGCAATATCGAAGGTACGGCGCACACTGAAGTCTGTAAGCGGCAGGGCCGAGATCGCGCCAGCGCTTGAGACGCCCGGCAGCAGGCCGATCGCACTTTCGGCCTGCTCGTAAAAGCGGTGCAGCCGTTGCTGGTCCGTTCCCCATGGCAGATCGAGACTGCAGGTTGCGAGCTGCTGCGCCGCAAAGCCAAGCCGCAGGTTGAGCAAATGGTAGAGGCCCTGCAGCACGGTCGCCGAGAGCGTCAACAGGACGAGCGCCAGAGCGATCTGCGCGACGGCGAAGCTCCTGCCAAAGGAGCGAGCACTCCGCACCAGCGCGCGGCCATCCGCGAGGCTGCCTGTCGCTGAACTGAATGCAGGCAGCAGCCCCGTGCTCACACCGACCAGGGCGATGACGGCACAGCACACACCGAGCACGAGACCGTCCACGTGAGGCGGCGTCACCCGCACGAGCGCCACAGGAAGCCGATGCGCAAGCACCCGCAGCAGAACCGTTCCGGCACCAAAGCCGAGCAGGCCGCCAAGCGAGACCAGCAACACGCTCTCTGTGAGCAGCTGCCGCACCAGCCGCGCGCGAGAGATGCCAAGCGCCGTGCGGACGGCAAACTCCTGCCGCCGCGCGGCATTGCGTGAGAGTTGCAGCCCGGCAAGGTTGATGGCGGTCGCAAGTAGCACCAGAGCGACTGCGGAGGCAATCAGCAGAAGCGCCTGCCGGTACTCGCCAAAGAGACTGTCTCGCAGGCTCATGAACCGGAAGCCCCACGCCGCGTCGGTACCAGGGAAGACTCTGGCCAGCCTTGCTGCCAGGACTGTGCCCTCCTGCGCAACGCTTTGCAGGGTCTCGCGTGCATCCATGCGGCCAATCACGTTCAAGAACCGGCTGCCGTCGCCGCGGTAGCCCTGGAAGCTTGCGGCGGAGATATGCGCGGCACGCCAGACATCTGTTCCGCCCGGCAGATCAAAGGTCGCAGGCATCACGCCGACAATCGACGCTGTTGCGGCGCCGAGCCGCACCGTTCGCCCGAGCACTGCAGGGTCGCTTGCAAAGGCGCTCGACCACAAGCGATGGCTGATCACGAGCACCGGCGGCGCGTTGGTCTGATCATCCGCAGGCGTCAGGGTGCGACCTAGAAGCGGCGACATGCCGACAGTGTTGAAGAAATTGCCGGACACTGCTGCACCGGAAACTGCCAGGGCTTGCTGCCCTGCAAGCGTGACAGCCGTATCGTCGACGTAGAAAAAGCTGACCGCAGACAATACCGGGTGCCTATCGTGCATGAGCGCTGCCAGGTCATTCACCCGCGCGACAGTCATAATGCCGTTGGCTTTAAAGCCGCGCAGGTTTTCGTCGGTGATGCGCAGCAACTGCGCGGGACGGGCGTACGGGAGCGGGTAGAGCAGGGTGGCGCGCAGGACAGCCATCATGGCCGTGGTCGCGCCAATGGCAAGCATCAGAGTGAGCAGAGCTGTGGCCGTGAAGCCCGGAGCGCGGAGCAGTTGCCGCGACGCAAAACGTAGATCCTGACCGATGAACTGCATGACGCTCCTTCCTTTCTGCTGTGCAAGGCTCTAGCTCGCAGCGTGTGCGGAGCGGCTGCCGCGGCTTACGGTAGAAGGGTTCAGCTCAGGCTCGGCCAGCAGCTCCTGCAGCTCGCCCTCGGCAACGACCTTGCCGTCAAACAGATGGATCTGCCGCTCAGCATGCGCGGCAAAGCGGGGATCGTGCGTGACCATGCAGATGGTCGAGCCCTCGCCATGCAGCTCCTGCAACAGCTTCATCACTGCCTCGCCGTTTTTCGAGTCGAGGTTGCCGGTCGGCTCGTCCGCGAGCAGAATAGACGGCGAGCCGCTCAGCGCACGAGCGACCGCCACGCGCTGCTGCTGGCCCCCGGAGAGTTGCGCCGGATAGTGCCGCATCCGGTGGGCCATGTTTACGCGCTCAAGCGACTCCTGCACGCGCCGCTTGCGCTCCGCCGCCGCCATGCCGGCACGGTAGGTAAGTGGCAGCTCCACGTTCTCGGCAACGGTCAGATCGCCGATCAGGTTGAAGCTCTGGAAGATGAAGCCAATCTCCTGGTTGCGGATGCGGGAGCGGTCGCCGAAGTTGAGGTTCGCGACCTCCTTGCCGTTCAGGTGGTAGCGCCCCGCGCTCGGCGTATCGAGCAGGCCGACGATCGAGAGCAGGGTCGACTTACCGCATCCCGACGGACCAGACATGGCCACATACTCGCCCCGCCGGATGGTGAGGTGCACGCCCGAGAGCGCATGCGTCTCTATCTCGTCGGTGTAAAACACCTTGGTCAGCTGCTCGATCTCGATTACGTTTTCGTCTGCTGCGCTCATCGGTTCCTTCCCTTTTGCTGACTCGACTTAGTTCAAACGAATCGTGTCAGTTGCATCCCAACGTGACATGTCCGACAGGATGACCGTGTCGCCTTCGCTCAGCCCGCCAAGCACCTGCATGCTGCTTACCGACGCCCGGCCTACCTTGACCGGCACGCGTGTGGCTGTTTTGCCATCGGCTGCCAGGCGAAAGACGCTGATGGTTGCGTTTTCGTTCCCGAAGGCGGGTCGTCCCATCACCAGCACATTGCCTAGTCGTTCGAGATCGATTGTTCCGTCCACACTCAGGTCTGGTCGCGCGCCCTGCGGCAGGGCGCCGGTAAGTTGTACGTCAACGGTGACGGTTCCGTTCTGCACCGCCGGATCAATGCGCGTTACCTTCCCGGGAATCACACCATTGTGTGTGTCAATCTCTGCCGGCTGGCCGATCTGTATGTCGCGCGCCTGGGTCTCGGCTATCTTGAGCGAAGCCTTGAGCTGGTCAGGCTGGACGACTTTGGCCAGGGTGGTTCCGGGCGCAACGTGCTCGCCCACCTGGTGCGGCAGGTCGACCAGCACGCCTGCGATGCCAGCCTTGACGGTCAGCGCGTCGCGCTGCTTTTCCTTCAACGCCAGCACGGCCGCGGCCTGCTGGACCTTGGTCTGCTGCACCGCCAGCTGCGTTGTGATGGCCTTCTGGTTCAGCGCAAGCCGCTGGTGTTCGAGGTCATCGCGCGTGGTCAGCTCATCGGCCTTGCCCTTGGAGGCGCTGTAGGTGAGTCCGCTGATCACGCCAAGGTCGTAGAGAGACTTGTCGGTCTGCGCCTGCAGGCCGGCCTGTTTGTGGTCGGCCCCTACCGTCGCAGCGGCGGCCTTCTGGTTCATCAGGTCGGACTCGAGACGCGCACGCACGTTCTGGTAGTCCGCCTGTGCCGCTTTCAACTGCAGCTGGGCGTCGAGCAGTTCCTGCTGCAGCAGCGGGTCAACGAGCTCCATCAACGGGGTGTCGGGCGCGACCTTGGCGCCAGGTAACACAAGAATGCGCGCAACCGTCGCCTCGGTCTCCGCTGGGATCAGGCGGATACGGTCCTCGCGTGGCACCAGCGTGCCCGGCCCGCGCACCTGGCGCAGCATGGGTCCACGCTTCACCACGTCGGTGTACACCGTGCTGCGCTCGACCTCAGGCGCGGCAGGCTTGAGGCGGCTGATGGAGAACGCGGCCGCCGTGCATGCCAGCAGTGCGGCCGCAATCGCCACGGCGCGGCGCTTCGCCTTGGCACGCTTGATGTCTGGTCTGGAGATATCCATGCACCCGTACTGGATGCACACCAAGGGCCAGCCTCGGCGGCAGCTGCATCTTGCTCATTCTGCAACGGGTAACGACGAAAGGATGATCCAGCTGCCCCTGCTGGCTGTTCAGTAGCGAACAGGTGTGTCCGGTTGTGAACAGCCACCCGCCGTCAGAGAGGACTTCGAAAGCCCAAGTGCGACGTGAGCTTTTAGCTCACCGCTCGGCCAATCCAAGTTCATGTGTGCAGGCAGACGACAGTAACGTTGAACGACCACCGAAGGCCCCGGGGCAACTCATGCTGTCTATGTGTCACACCCGGTTCCGGTTGCTGCCATGATTGCGGCCGCCGGAAGAGTTTCGTCGAAGCAGGTCAAGTTACGAGCGCTCACCTCGGTTTTGAGCAGGATAGCCTCTCAAATAACTCAAGTACAAAAGAAGATCCACCCCTCCTCCGGCCAGGGGACTGTGTGGCTACCCGCCTGAGGCGCCGGTCGTTTCAGGCAGGTACTCTCGACTCATCTGCACGTAGCCCTCGCGTGCCGTCTTCCTGCCACGCTCCAGATACAGCGCCTCATCCCTGGGTTGCCATGTGTCCAGCCCATCCACGTAGCGGTTGTACATGCAGAAGGCCGCGGCAATCAGCACGGTGTCGTGAATCTCCTGGTCGGTAGCAGCCTCGGCCCGCGCCGCGTCGATATCAGCCGTGGTGACGTGCTTGCCACCGCGTTGCACCTTGGCTGCAATGGCCAGCAACGTCTTGAGCTTGCCCGAGATCTTCGCCGTCTGGAAGTCAGCCTTCACACGCTTCACCAGGTCGTAATCGTCCTCCAGGCACGCGGCAGCAATCGCACCATGCACTGTCTGGCAAAAGTAGCAATCGTTCAGGTACGAGACGTAGGTGGCAATCAGCTCACGGTCACCTTGCGGAAGTGAGCTCGGCGCATGCAGCAGTGCCTCGGCCAGCTCGTTCAGTGGTTTGGCAGTTTCTGGACGAAACGCCATGGCCGCGCGAATTCCTTGCAGCCCCGCGGGCAGATCGATGTGCGGCATAGGTACTCCTTCTCTTGCGGAACACAGCTTACTGCGAACACCCATGCCGTGGCAGTTGGAAAGAAAGCTCCACCTTCCGGGGGATGGCAACACAAGAAAGCGCTTAGTATGCTTCGCGTCAACCTGCAAGCCACACAGAACCGGTCTGCTCAGGCTTGCTGGTCCATGTACATGACTTTCCCGGAGCTCTTTCAGAATGCAGGTTTGTCTTCGTCTCGCGCTGTTTGGCAGTGTTCTCGCGCCCATGTCTCTGGTTGCTCAGCTACCAGCAGGGTCAATCGGCGGCATTGCCACGGATCCCGGTGGCAGCGTTCTTCAAGCTGTGCACATCACTGTCACCGACGAGCGGCAGGGTGACACGCGGGAAGCGCACGCGGAGGCCGACGGCAGTTTCGTTCTCTCTGATGTTCCTCCAGGCAGCTATGCGCTCGACCTCACCGCGCCTGGCTTTTCTACGGTGCATTACAGCCACGTCGTCGTGGACCCTGGCAAATCTGTCACTTTGAAAGTTACGTTTTCGATCGCCAAGCAAGCCAGCGTCGTCGAGGTGACCGGCAACACGCAACAACAGGTGGACCTCACGCAATCCATGCTGCAGGGACAGATCACCGGCCGCACCATAGAAAACCTGCCTCTCAATGGGCGCAATTTCCTCGAACTCGCTTTCCTGCTTCCCGGCAATCGCCCCGCTCCCAACTTCGACCCCACCAAGACCAACACGGTAGAGATCAGCTCCGCCGGCGGTTTCGGCCGTGGTGGCAACATCCTGATTGACGGTGCCGATAACAACGACGAGGTTGTCGGGGGCACGCTGGCCAACTTCCCTGAAGATTCCATTGCCGAGTTCCAGATCGCGACCGCGCGCTTCACGGCCGAGGTTGGCCGCTCGGGCAACAGCATCATCAACGCTGTCACGCGCGCGGGCTCCAACCAGGTCCACGGTTCGGCCTTCGTCTTCGAGCGCAACCGCCATCTGCAGGGGTTGCCGGCTACCTTCGACCGCTCGCAGCCTGTACCGCGCTTTGATCGCGAACAACTCGGCGGTGCGATCGGCGGCCCCTTCCGCAAAGACAAGGCATTCGGCTTCTCCTCGGTCGAGTTCCGTAACCAGAATGCTGCGCTCCAGACAGGCAGTCGCGTCTTCTCCACCGCGCCCTACGGTCCTACTCCCTTTTACGGCCATATCATCAACACAGCGGCCGCTGCCCCGCTGCGCGATCTGCTCCTCTCCAACCGCGCTGACCTCCACGCCAACGACGAAAATCTCTTTACCCTGCGTTACAGCTTCAATCGCTCGACTGACACCTCGCAGGCCAGTGCTGCACAAGCGACGCCGCTTTCCACCGCCGCCGAGCGACAGAACGCCCTCAACCGCTTCCACTCAACGGTCGCTACCTGGACGCGCATCTTCGGCGCCACGCGAACCAACGACCTCTCCTTCCACTACGACAACTTCTTCAACAACCTTCCGCCCTATCCGCAGAACGCGTCGGTGACCAATCCGCAGCTCCCCCTCACCAATGAGCTGCTCTTTCCCGATCTCGCCGATGGCGCAAACTACAACCTGCCGCAGGCTACCCGCATGAACCGCTACCAGCTTCGCGATGCCTTCACGACCGTTCTCGGCACGCACACCCTGCACGCCGGGGCGGAGTTTCAGCATTACAGCGTCGATGGGCTGATCAATGTTTTTGGCACTGGCTCCGTCATCCTGGTCTCGGACTTCGGCTTCCAGGACCTGAACGGCGACGGCCTCGTCAATGATCTGGATATACCGGTGGCCGTGGGGATCCACAGCACCGCCCCGGTCACACCCGTTCCGATCCCGTTTATCACCAACAACTACACCGGCCTTTACGTGCAGGACGACTGGCGTGCCACGCCGCGCCTTACCCTCAACCTGGGTCTTCGCTGGGAGTACGACTCTGACGCGACGGGCCAGGGCGCTGCGCATCAGCCCTGCCCGGCGCTTACCACCCTGCCCGGCAGGCCCTGCACCTGGATGGCGAATGTGCTTCCGCTGCACAAGGATCCTGACACCAGGAACTTCGGCCCACGCATCGGCTTTGTCTTCGATCCTCTCGGCCGCGGCACCACCGTTCTTCGCGGCGGCTACGGCATCTACTACGACCGCGTCGTGCTGGAAGCCGGCTCCAAGGAGCTTGTGCAGAATGATCGCGCGCTGACCATCACCCAGTACGGCGGCTCCAGCTGCGTTATCCCCGGCACTTCTGCCCCTGCAGCCCTCGGCAATTGCTTCGCGCCGGGCGCGCAGTTTGCTCCCGGCAGCCCTACCCTCAGTAGCGCCTTCAGCGGACCGCACCAGACCGGCGGCGTTGGCATCGTGGCCCTTGGCCCCGACTCGCACCACCCACTCTTCCAGCAGTTTTCCCTTGGCGTGCAAGAGCAACTTGCTGGCGACTGGCTCTTGAGCGCGGACGGCCTTCACGTCTTCGGTGAGGGCGAGTTAATCGGCCATCTCCTCCGCTCCACCACCTCCACCTCACCCGATGTGCAGTGCCCGGGCAACAACCAGCTTTGCCTCATCACTGACCCGCTCACCGGCATCGCCGACAGCGTGACCGAGCTCGACTCCTCCGGCAAGAGCTGGTACGACGGGCTTCTCATCAGCGCAGGGCGTCGCTCCGGCCACATCGGCAGGCTGCCGTATGAGTTCAACCTGAGCTACACGCTTTCGACAACCTTTGACTACTCCGACGACGATCAGCTCGAGAACGGCAACGCCGATGAGCAGGTGAACCTGGTCGAAGGCGCGGCCGGCCTGCGTAAGGAGAAGGGTTACGCGCTCACCGATGAGCGCCATCGGCTGACGCTTTACGGCGAGGCGACCCTGCCGTACGGCTTCAGCCTGGCGCCGCTCTACACCTTTGGTTCCGGCGTACCCGCCGATACCTTCCTGCCCGGCACCGCCAACATCGATGGCTCCTCCGGCTCGCGGCTCCCCCTGTTGCCACGCAACGCGCTCGCTCGCGAAGTAAAAAACAGCAGGCAGCTTAACGCCGTGATTGATCGCTGGAACGCCCTGCCGGCCTGCCCGGCAAGCTACCCCTGCAACGCTGGTGGCCCCATCGCGCACGTACCTGCGGGCATCAACTTCTTCAGCCCTTTCAGCTCGCTTGACCTGCGGCTCCGCAAGGACCTCCACCTGCGCGAGCACGCCACCGTCTCCCTGCTTGGCGAGGGCTTCAACCTCTTCAATCAGGTCAACATCCGCGGCAACAACAACGCCAACTTCGCCGGCCGCAACATCTCCATCTCGCCGCTGTCTGCGAGCTCTCCCGTGCAAACCAACTTCTACCAGGGCGTCACCACTGCTGGCGGCTTCTTTGGCTCCGGCGGCCCGCGCACCTTCCAGCTGGCTGCCCGGCTGGAGTTCTGATGGAAACTCACCCGCAGGCCGCCGAACAACTCCTCGCACAAGCGCCGGAGGTGCCGATGACAACCCATCTCCCCATCGTGGAAGAGGTCGACGCCCCGCCCGCCGTTCGCACCCTCTATGCCGAGTTTCGCAGGCGCTTTGGACGGCCAGAGATTCCCGGCATCCTCAAGTGCTTCGCCACCCACCCGCCGCTGCTTGAACACATGATGGGTCTCGCCGAGTCCATGCTCTTCAACGAAGGCGCGCTCGGCCGCCGCAACAAGGAGCTGATCGCAACCTTCGTCTCTGCACGTAACCAGTGCGCGTACTGCGCCGACAGCCACGGCGCTGCGCTTTTGCAGCAGAACTGTCCGGCTGATTTGACCAGCCCTCATACGCTCGAGCCTGACCCAAGCGGACTGCTCCAGGCCGCCCTTGCCTCCGACCCTTCATCTCCCGCGTTCAACCCATCCGAGCAGGCGCTTCTGCGCATGGTCGCCAGGATCACCGACCACGCCGGGCGCCTTGATCCCTCTGACCTCGCGGCGCTTCGCGCCGCCAGCTGGAGCGATCTGCACATCGCGGAAGCCATTCACCTGGCCGCTCTCTTCGCCTGCTTCAATCGCGTTGTGAACGCCTTCGGTCTGCCGTCCCAGAGTCTGCTGGCTACTTCCATAAGCAGCGGTTCACCCGCTTACACATCGGAAGGTGGGCAATGAGTGACCAGCCTTTGCAAGTCGCAGGGCCTGCGGAGGCCTCGCTGACCTACGCTGGCTGGCCGGTTCTCGCTGCGGCCTTCACCGGCGTCATGGTGAGCTTCGCGCCTATCGTCCCGTACACCTTCAGCCTCTTTCTCGATCCGCTGCACCAGGCCTTTGGGTGGCAACGGCAAGCCATCGGCGGTGCCTTTGCACTCGCTGCCATCACTGTGGCCCTTGTCTCCCCGCTCATCGGTCTGCTGCTCGACAGGTTCCCGCCGCGCCGGGTCATCCTGCCTGCCATCGTCTTCTTTGCCGCGGCCCTCGCGTCGCTGGCCCATCTCGGACCCGACATCCGCCGCTTCTACCTGACCTTCTTTGTCATGGGCCTGGCCGCCAATGGCACTGCGCAGTTTGCGTACACGCGCACCGTCTTCACCTGGTTCAGCAGACATCGCGGCCTGGCGCTGGCTCTCCTGCTCACCGGCAGCGGCGTCGGCTCCATCGCCCTGCCACCCGTAACGCAGTGGTTCATCACCCATCACGGCTGGCGCAGCGGCTACCTCTTTCTCGGAGCCATCGCCCTGCTTGGGTTTCCTCTTACCGCCCTGCTCGTTCGCAATGGCTCTAGCACGCTCCGCGCCAACGCAGCACCTATTGCTGGCGCAAGCGTCGGAGCTGCCTTGCGCAGCCTCCCGTTCTGGGTTCTTGCCGCCATCATCATGCTCTCGGCTTTCAGTGAGAACGGCCTCGTCACGAACATGGCCGCCATGCTGCACGACCGCGGCGTGACCCTTCACGCAGCCGCCCTGGCGCTCTCGGTCCGCGGGGGCGCCGGCATCCTCGGCCGCCTTGGCACCGGATACCTCATCGATCGCTTCCCCGCGCACCGCATGCAGTCCCTGATCCTTCTGCTCTCTGCCGCAGGCACGCTCGTGCTGGCCTTTGCCGGCACCTCTCCAGTCGCGCTGCTCGGCGCCGCCATGCTCGGCTCCGGCCTGGGCAGCGAGGCAGATATCGCTCCCTACCTGCTC